>JAVVRS010000011.1:0-11315 GCA_036654595.1 Oscillospiraceae bacterium
GGTAGGTTTGTCCGTAGGGGGCTCGGTAGGTTTGTCCGTAGGTGGTTCGGTGGGTTTGTCCGTAGGTGGCTCGCTAGTGGGCTTGTCTGTAGGGGGTTCGCTTACAGGCTTGTCCGCTGAAATAACATCAGAAAGCGTGTTTAACACAAGGCTTGTATCAGATGGGGTGTTTTCTACAGGCGGTGTGTCTGTTACAGGCGGCGTATCTGTTGCAGGTGGAACGGTGGGCTGTTCTTCGGGTGTAGCAGCAGTAACGTCAGAGGCATTGTTGTCCTTTTGAACAACAGAACCATTTATAACGATACTTTCATTCTCTTTATTGGGGGTTGGTTCATTATTTACAGGCGGTTCAATAGCAGCGTTTTCGGTAGGCGGTTCCTCGGTAAGCGGCGGCTTTGCAGAAGTTGTCTGTTTAAGTGCGGAAGAATCAAACACCAAGGTAATATCACCATTTGTACCAAAGGTTACGGCTCCTGCATTAAAGGTATTGGTACCATCATTGGCAGTTATTTCAATTGGTGCAGTTTCGGCAGCTGCCAAAGGTTGCGGCAAAGTAAGAGGAACTGAACTTATATTCAAAAGATTACTGTCGGCAGAAAATTCATACAACACTTCGACACGGGCGTCCATAGGCAGAACAGCTCCGTCCACCAACGGCAGACCTTGATATATTACAGTTGGGATAAGTTCCGGCATGGCAGGTGGAAGAGGTACAGTAGGATTTGCAAAAACAGTCAGTGCTTGAGTTGCCAGTATTGTTATGAGCATTGAGGCAGTAAATCGTTTAAGTAAATGAATATTAAAATGTTTTGTCATAAGTAATCGTCCTTTGCTTTTTGATGGTTCGCTTACAGCAAAAATCCCGAAAATTGGGATTTAAGATTGCGAGCATAAGTTAATCGGAGCAATATATAAATATCATAAATTATGTTTATATAGTAATCATATCTAAATTGAAACAGATAAGCAATACCTTTACGTTTAATATGTCACGATTTACTTATAGTTCAAGGTTAATTTGTGCAACAGGCAATAAAAACGTCCAAAACTTACCTTAATGTGGGGCGGCACAATCATAGAGTTCCCTCCTTCGGAGGGACTCTATGCGGCGACGCCCATGGGGCGTCGCCGGCGGTGCGGAGCACCGCATTGTGCCGCCCCGTAGCCGAGAACCGCAGCAAAGCGGCATAAAATTAAACAGATGGAGGTAAGGGAGCAATTTTAAAGCCGTTGCGACCGGCGGCTTTGACATCATACAGAGCATTGTCAGCTTGTTTGTAAAGAGCATCATATCTGATACCGTCGGCGGCAATTGCAGCACCAATGCTGAGAGTAATAGGCATAGGAGCAGTTAAAGAGTAGACAGTCAAATCTTGTTGCAGAGCATGACATTTATCATAGATTACATTGTCGGTGTGAACATCTTTTAAGAAAACTATAAATTCATCACCGCCTAAGCGACCTATTATGTCGTCTTCACGAAAGACATTTGATAAAAGCCGGGCAACAGATTGCAGTACTTCATCACCGGTGTAGTGACCAAAACGGTCATTGATAGATTTAAAGTGGTCAATATCCATAATGAGCAAGGTTCCGGGAGAATTTGAGGAATGATTTATCAAGATTTGTTCGGTTAAGAATTTAGTTTCGGCAATGTTGTAAAGACCGGTCAGAGCATCTCTTTGAGCACGTCTGGCAAGAGAATCTTTTTCTGATTTTTCTTGTTGAATGTCAGCAATTTTACCAATGAGATAATTTACACGACCACCGCTATAACCTCTGATTGTAGCAATAGTAACTCTCAACCAAGTGGGGTTACCGTCGGATAAAACTACTTGATGCTCGGAAACAAAGCTTTTTTGTTCATTGACATTATTAAAGATAGAACGAATCCAATCCGCATAATCACTTTTTAAAGCCAAGATATTTTTATAATAATTTTCTTGAATAGTTTTACCGCCAAAAGTTTGTGAAGTTTTGTCGGTAAGAGTTAAACGGTCATTAGTGCAATCATATTCAAACAAATATTCACCGGACATTTCGGCAAGAAGCTGATACCGTTCATTTTCAATCTGAACTTTTTGTCGGGCTTGTCTTTGGAACCAAGCAAAATAGGTTAAGATAATAAAGAGAAAAAAGATAAAGGTTGAGAGAATAACCAATGTTTCGGTTGGATTTGATTCCATGACATCAAGTAAAGTGATACCTTTGTTAGAGGGAGTACTGTTTTGATAAATCATAGTTTGCAGTTCACCGGCAGAGATATTGTGTATAGTTTTATTTAAAACCGTTAAAAGCAAAGGGTCAGCAGGGCGAGCGACAGCGATACAGTATTGATTAATTTGTGATGATTGAGGAATTAGTAAAAGATGAGTATAGCGATATAAATTGCAGTAATATTCAATTGAGTAACCATTGCCATAACAATAATCAGCTTCACCCGAGTTAACAGCTTTCAAACATTCCGCTATAGAGTTATACCAAATTATGTGACCGCTATAATTATCGGAATAAGATAAACCACGAGGTAAAGCGAGGCGTTTTCCATTTAATTCATATGGATTTACACCCTCTTTAATTGCCATAACCATCTGAGCCGAAATGTAGGGTTTAGACATGGAGAAATTATATGTTTGTGAATTGTTATAGTCGTATGTGACACCTAAAGCCAAATCAATATTATTTGCATATAAGTTTTCCAACAGTTGTACGGGAGAAGCAACGGAAGAAATTTCAAATTTAAGCCCTGTGTCATTTGAGATAGATTGGAGCAAATCCAATGAAATACCATGGGAGTTACCTTTGCTGTCAGTATTCTCCAAGGGCAGGCGGTTAGTTGTAATGCCTACTCTAAGGACGGGAGTATTATTAAGATATGCCTTTTCAGCGTCGGTAAACTGCAGAAGATTTTTTTCATTTGAAAAATACTTTTGATGTAATGTGGTAGAAAAATAAGGGTCCGCATTATTAAGCATCATCATAGCACTGTTTAGAGCGGTTATAATATGATAGTTTCCGGCTGTAGTTACAAAATAAAATGGTTTTGGATTAAATCGAGCAACAATTCTGGTACCCTTTGTTGCAGCCATATCATTTGAAAGCAAAGCATCTGCACGTTTTTCGTTAAGTGCAGATATCAGTTCTGCATCATTTTTACAGTAAACCAGTTCGGGATTTATATTATTATTGATACAAAATTCTTTCAGAGAGGCAATACCATTTTTAGCATGACTTAAAACTGCAATACGAATATTATCAAGAGAGCGGTAATTAGCGTCATTGATAGAGGTATTTTGTTGAAGAACTTCTAAAGTGGAGTAAACCGAACCATAATTACTTACCGGATAATCATACAATTCATCAAGTTCTTTGCTATAATTTGTATCCCCCATCAAATCAATTTCACCTTTTGCCAACATATCGTACATTTTGGTAAGAACTTCATTTTGACTGCCTTTAATTTGTATAAATTCATATTCCCAACCTGTATATTGAGCAATTTCCTGCAAATATTCATAAGTGTAACCTGAATATTTACCATTTTCATCAATTTCGCTCAATCCGGGGTTAATTGGATAACCCACCTTTATAATTTCATGTTGATAATCTGAACCATCAGCCTTTATAAACGGTAAAAATGCAGTGCAAAATAAAAAAGCAAGCACTACAGAAATACTGCGTTGAATAAATTTATAAAGAAATTTTTTTTTACTATAGCATTGTTTCATTTGTATGCACCTATTTTCTTATTATAATGAAGTAAATTATGTATATAATTGTTTCTATTTTACAATTTTTCCATCAATAAATCAAGGAAAATCCAGTAAAAAATATACCGGACACTGTACTGTGTCTAAAAAGGCACTTACAGTATCCGGCATTTTCATTTAACCATTCAATGATTAACAATCCGAGCCATTCGGCGTATGGGGCGGCACAATCAGGTCCCCCCTTCGGGGGGGGACCTGAGGCGGCTTGCAGCCGCCTGCGGCTCCCGAAGGGAGCCGCATTGTGCCGCCCCAAAGCCTCCTCCTCGACGGCAAGGGGCAAAGAGGAAAAGAGTGAATTAATTATTATGTTGGGTTTGGTTTTCCTCGCAAGCGGTAATAATATCTTCTATATATTGAACAATGTCATCACGAGGGATACCTAAAGCAATAGCCAGTTCACCATGGAGTAAATCTTCAGCACGCTTCATATAGCGTTGATCTACTTGACCTAATTTTTTACCGTTTTGTACAGCATTTACATTTTTAGTGTAAACACTTTTGATAAGTTGAATTAAATCCTCACAATCATGAGATTGAATAGAAGCTTCATAATGTTCTTTTAATAAAGCAATATTATGATTAGTGTATACGTTGCCTCGTATTGATGGAATTTGAGCAATAAGTTCTTCAGCTTCCTTACGAGAAATTACAGGCCGCATAAATACAGTTGTATCTACGGGGGTATAAATTGTTTCCGTACTGTAAACGGGGAGCAATTTATAATATAATTTTTCCTGATCGGCAACAGTAACCTTCGGTTTGCCGACTTCAGCAACTCGGCAAACACCGTTGCTGCCGTAAATAATCAAATCTCCGGTCCGAAACATTTCTGACACCTCCAATTAATATTATGGGTATTATTATTGCATAGGGTATTTCCCAATTAATGCAATAAAGATGTATATAGTTTTGATAATTAAATTTATAGTTTATCACAACTACACCTTATACTTATATTCTAACACAAATTTCCTGTTTAGTGTAAGTAAAAATGTTATTTACCTAGGTAAATGCTCATAAAATGGGTAAATTACTTCCAATAGGCTCAAAAAACTACAAACACAAAGCTAAATTTCATTTTAAGCAGAAGAAATCTAAGGTAAAGAGAAATTACGGTAACAGAATAAATTTTTTAAAACAATAAGTTAAGCAACTGATTTTTATTTAAGCCGGTTGCAAAATTTGCTTAAAAAGGGTACAATGGTAACAAGTTAAATTTTCAAGATAAAGAAGGAGATTACAAATAATGATAACAATTGAGATGGAAAACGGTAAACAAATAAAGGTTAAACTGGATAAAGAAAATGCACCAATAACCTGCGAAAATTTTATTAAGCTTGTAAATGAAGGCTTTTATGATGGGCTTATTTTTCATCGTGTAATAGAAGGCTTTATGATTCAAGGCGGTTGTCCGCAAGGCACAGGTATGGGTGGTCCGGGTTATTCAATTAAAGGTGAATTTTCATCAAATGGTGTAAAGAACCCAATCAAACATATGAGAGGTGTCATTTCAATGGCACGTTCCGCAGCTCCTGATTCCGCAGGCAGTCAGTTTTTTATTATGCACCAAAATTCACCGCATCTTGACGGACAATATGCTGCATTTGGAGCAGTAGTTGAAGGTATGGACGTTGTAGATGAAATTGCAACAACCGAAGTTGGCAGAAATGACCGTCCTAAACATGAACAAAAAATTGCTAAGATAACATATACCGCCGAATAATTACAATAGCTTTAACTTATTAAATGTAGAGGTGATTAGCTTGACATCGGAAGAACGAAGAAAAGAAATTCTGGTATTTTTAACTGTTAAGCATGAGCCGACAAGTGCCTCTGCAATTGCGAGTAAGTTTGGAGTAAGCAGACAGGTAATTGTTGGAGATATAGCATTGCTTAGAGCGGCAGGCGAAGATATAGTAGCAACGCCAAGAGGATATGTTGTGGAATCGGGTACTCCGACGGCAGCGGTAACAAAAACGATAGCCTGCATACACAATGATGACAGATTAAAAGAAGAATTGTATACGGTAGTGGATTTAGGCGGAGGATTGGTTGATGTAACGGTTGAACACCCGGTATATGGATATATTTCGGCTAAACTGCATATTTATTCACGCTATGATGCTGATGAGTTTTGCAAAAAACTATCAGAGCGGTCAGCACCGCCATTGTCAATGCTTACCGGAGGGATACATCTGCATACATTAACCTGTCCAAGCAATGAAGCATTAGAACGAATTTTAATAGCATTGCATCAAAAAGGATTTCTTTTAAATGAGATTTCATAAAGAATAAAAAAAAAGCCCTGTTCATAATGTATGAGCAGGGTTTTCTTGTTATTAAAATATTTTTATTGTAAGTTTAGCATATAAAACCTATTGATTAATTAAGCAATATGTATATTTAGTTGAAATTATTTTATTAGCTTGACAATGGTTAAAAATGCTTTTATAATAACTACCATAAGGTGTCTTGACACATAATGCGACAGGTGTACAAAACTTAGTTAATCAATGAAAGTGAGGTTCTTTTTTTATGAAAACCACAAAAACCTATAACATGGTAATGGCAGGTCTTTTAATTGCGGTAGGTATCGTAATACCTATGTTTTCTCCATTTAAAATTGTTCTTGAACCTGCGTCCTTTACCCTTGCAAGTCATGTAGCAATCTTTATTGCAATGTTTATCTCACCAATGACAGCCTTAGCTGTAGCACTTGGTACAACAGCAGGCTTCTTCTTAGGCGGTTTCCCACTCGTAGTTGTAATGCGTGCTTTAACTCATGTAGTGTTTGCAACATTAGGTGCTTATTACCTACAAAAAAAACCGGAAATTATTACTTCTCCTGTAAAAGCAGTTCCTTTCTCTTTAGTATTAGGTTTAATTCATGGTGTTTGTGAAATCTTAATTGTTTTACCTTTCTATATGAATGGCAGTATGAAAGGATATGCTATCAATACTTTATTCTTAATGGTTGGTCTTGGTACAGTTATTCACAGCATGGTTGACTTCGTTATTGCTCAAGTAGTTTGGCTGCCTGTAAGAAAAATTGCACGTCAAGCATCATAAAACCGACACTCTTATTTAATTAAATGTAATAAACAAAGAAACATCACCGTTTGAGATTTATTCTCATAGCGGTGATGTTTTTTTATGGGCTTTCTGCAAGGCGGCTACCGCCCCCGTCCCCACAGGCGTGACACACCGTGTCCCGCCAGCCGCGTTGCGGCAGGCAGGGCAAGAGGCGTACGCACTTGCGGACGCCTCTTGCCGCCTGTGGGGACGGTGTGCGGTAAAGCCTTATCTAAGCTGCAGATACGGGCTTTTCTTCGGGAGCAATCTCAGCAGGGGGCTCAACCGGAGGAGTACCTTTTACCGTAACGGTTACCGAAGCGGTTCTGCCGCCATCGGAAGTTATTGCGGTTATAGTAGCATTGCCTTCACCTACAGCGGTAACTTTACCACTGTCAGTTACAGTAGCAACAGAATTGTTGTCACTGCTGAAGCTAACGGATTTGTTGGTAGCATTTGACGGTGAAATTGTATGACTGATTGAAGCAGAACCGCCAACATCAAGGGTAATTGAACCGGGAGAGAGAGAAATATCTGTTACCGCAATATGACTGCTGTTTACGGTAACACTGCAACTGGCAGTTCTGCCGCCATCTGAGGTGGATACCGTAATGGTAGCATTGCCGGGAGAAACACCTCGGATAGTGCCATCATCTACAGTAGCAACGGAATTATTGCTGCTGCTCCAGCTTACAGATTTGTTGGTTGCATTTGACGGTGAAATTGTAGGAGAGAGATGGGTTGTAGCGCCTACATTGAGTGAGGCTGATGAGCTGATTGAAACACCGGTTACGGCAACAGTTCCACCTGTTACGGTGACAGAACAACTTGCAGTTTTACCGCCGTCTACAGTTGAAGCTGTAATGGTGGCAGTACCTGCTGAAACACCTCGGACAGTACCATTGTCAACGGTAGCGACAGAACTGTTGCTGCTACCCCAGCTGATACCTTTGTTTGAAGCATTTGATGGTGAAATTGTAACTGATAGGGTTTTTGAACTACCAACGGTTACAGTTTCGCTTGATGGTAAGCTTATGCCTGTTACTGCAACATTGCCGCCTGTAACGGTGACAGAACAGCTTGCGGTTTTGCCGCCGTCTACAGTTGAAACGGTAATGGTTGCCGAACCTGCCGAAATGCCTTTTACGGTACCATTGTCAACGGTAGCAACAGAATTATTGCTGCTGCTCCAGCTTACGGATTTATTTGAAGCATTTGACGGTGAAATTGTAGGTGAAAGAGTACGGCTTGAACCGACAGTTATAGTTTCACTTGACGGTAAGCTTATACTTGTTACAGCTACGTTGCTGCCGCCTACAGTTACGGTACATTTTGCATTTGCGGCACCGTCAGCAGAGGTTGCGGTAATGATTGCAGTACCTGCCTTAACACCGGTTACACGGCCGGAATCATTAACCTTAGCAATTTTGTCATCTGATGAAGTCCATTTGATACTTTTTTTGGTAGCATCTTCGGGATAAACTGTAGCATGAAGTGCGGCGTTAGCTTTAACAGCAAGCTGCAGTTCACTGTAATTCAGTTCAATCTCCTCAACAAGAATACCATCAGCGGTAATATTAACTTCACATTCATCATAAAATGCACCGTCCTCGGTGTAAGCTGTAATTATTATGCCATTGGCAGGTGATTTTGCTGTCAGAGTAATTTTGAGTGGATTTTTACTGTCCTCAACGATTTGCAGATTATCGGTGTCGGAGGATTTCCAATGAACCTTTGCCTCAGCACCTTTAGGGGAGATAACAGCAGTCAAGGTTTCTGATTTATTTATAATCAGATTAATGGTATTTTTGTTAAGGTTTAAGCCTTCCATAGGTGGTTTTGCGGGAGCATCTACAATAATTTTAATACTGTCTGTTTTCTCGCCGCCTGCAACGGTAGTTACGGTAACAGCAGCGGTACCCGGACCGACAGCTTTAATGTTACCATTTTCATCAACGGTTACGGCATCGGCATTTGAAGAAGTCCAGAGGACTTTTTTATTTGTAGCGGTTGACGGTACGATTGTGCTTGTTAAAGCAGCAGTTTCGCCAATTTTCATGGTACGTTCACGGTCGCCGCCAATGGTGATTGAAGTAATAGCTTCATCTGCTTTAATTTTAGCATTACTCATTACTTTATACCATTCATCGGGCAGCTTAGGATTTGGATTCATAACGGTGTTAACGACATCAACATCAATATTTTCGTTATCTCGTACACGACGGGCAATAACAACAAGACGAGCTTCTTCAAACATTCTTACACCATTATAGTAGTAGTTACAGGTAGAAAGAGTAAGCAGTTCATCGCCATACTTAACATCTACGGGTATATTATAAAGACTTCGAGCTTTAACTTCGGTTACGAATGAATTAAATTCTGCTTGGTCTTTAGCATTTATAAAACGCTGGTAGTTAAATACCTCACCATGCTGAGGTAAAGTATTTGTAATAAACACGCCGAAAATTTTATAACGTCCATTTTTATAAACACTGTCAAAGTCAATTATTGGGTGTTGTTGATAGAAACTCAGTGTTTTATAGCGGTCAACCTCACCAAACATCTGCCCGTCGGTCATATTATGACCATAGACTATAATATTTGTACTTGGTTTTTTGATATCTGATTCATAGTCAGCATATGGTGTGCCATGAGCATTTGCAGCTTTTGTAAAATCACGTCGGTGGTAATAGTTTTCTCCGGAATTATCTTTTTTTGTAGTGTGTACTACAGGGTAATTAACGGTAGTATCCGGTATATTTAAATATCCAATAATATCAGGGTTATCGTCCCACAATTTTGCAAATTTAATTTGATAATCTTTAGGATAGTCGGAAGGCGGAACATAGTTGGGGTCGGTTTCGGGGTCATACAATTGTTCACTAAGACCTTCATACATATTTTTAGTATTGACAGAATTTAATTTGTTGTTGGCAAGGTAAGAAATTGACCCTGTAAACACCAAAATTGATACTATCAATATAATTTTTCTTAAAATAGTAATACTGTCATCACCCTTTAATGGAATAATATTGCTTGCCAATTTTTTATACCAAGGTTTTGCAGCAGAAGATTTTGTGTCGGTGCGATTTTTTACAGCGACAGCGGTACTGCCAATTGGAGCAAGAGTGGAAGAAGATGAAGAAACGGAATCAAGAGCTGCATAATTGCGATTTAATGAGGGTGAAATCGGTGTAGCACCGGGATAAATCTTCGGCAGTACAGATGCTATTTTAATGGCTAAATGAATAAGCTCATCACTACAAAAATTCAGTTGATATTCGGTAGATAAACTTGAATTTACAGTAAAGCGTTTGGTCCAACTGTTTTTACCATCTGTTATGGCAACAGTAATTTTTTCATCTTGCCTAAAATTTTGCGGAGAGATAAGAGCCAGCCCTAATTGAGCACCGGAGTTTTGTCTTGCAGCTTCGGCAACTGTAATGGCATCGGAAGCGGTGGTTTGCCCCGAAGAAATTTGTCCGGGTCTAATGCCGAGATTTTGTATTGCTGTTGAAAGGCTTTGAAACGGATATGCTGTTTTTACAACCTTGCCAACACCTTTAACTTCACTTAAACGGTTAATCAATTGACGGGTCGGAGAAATTTCCGCAACGGCACAGGTAAGATTTTTTTGACTGAATTGTTTTACCAAAGTATTTTCCAAACCGGCTTCGGTATCTAAATCACAAACAGAGTCACCTAGCTTTGCCGCAACGGTTTTGGCTGCAATTGCGGCTGAATGTTGTGCCGAGGTTTGATTATCTGCAACAGCAACGGTGCGAACAATTGCATTAAGTCCGGTAGGATAAAAAGCAACAATTGGGTTTTCACTTTTCAGTAAGCTGCCAAGCTTTGCTTGCAGTTCATTTGGTTTTAAACCATAGGTTTGTATAGTATGAAATGCAACTGATTTGTTGCATATTTGTGCCAGATAAGGGAGTACACTATCTAAAAAGACAGGTATCATTTGAGAAGCATCAGAGGGAAGCATAATTACAACTTTATTGCCGCTTGTAACTGCAAAAGCTGATTGTGTACCATATTTATTGGGAAATACTGTACTGCCTAATGGAAGAACTGCTTTTGAAGCTGTTCCCGAGGGAGCGTCCTGTCTTTGAGTTTTATACCAATTTGCTAATTGTTCTGTCATCTGTGGGCTTTTCACCATAGTTATACCCAAAGCTGCGGAAATTGCTTGTTTTAAGGTTAAATCAATATTAAGAGAATTATTTGCCAAAACAAAGGTAAGTTGACCACTGCGTACTGCTTGTGTAACCAATGCAGCAGCATCGCCTGTAGGATTTATGATAGATTGGTCGGTTGCAATTATGCCAAGCAAACGAAGTTCATTTGTCATAGATGGTGTAAAATAAGCATGTCTTGAAGCGGATACTCCTACAATCTGTGCTAACAAAATGGTTGCACCTCCATTACAAAAATTTAATACGGGTGGGGGGGTAAATGTGTATA
>JAVVRS010000012.1:0-9954 GCA_036654595.1 Oscillospiraceae bacterium
AAAAATTTGTTTTATTTGCAAGTTAAAGGCTTAGTGACAACCACCGCCGCAGCTGCTGCAACTTGAACCGTCACAACCGCCTTCATTTTCCGGCTGAATAGTATCAGGGTCTTCACCTTCTGCACTTTCAGTAAGAATTTTTACCATAAAGCCAAGTAATTTATCAGCATCTTGTTTTGCTGAATTAAAGTTAATCATACTTTCAGATTCCATAACCCAAGTATAGTAATTTCTTAATTCTTCATTAAGCTTATCTATTTCTTTTTCATCTGAAGTTCCATCTGCTACAGCAGCATTGATTTTTTCTCTTGTCATATTAAATTTATCTACCATATCTTGCACTTCGACATTTAATACATATGCTTCCTGTGCAGCGGTAAGTCTTACAATACTTTCATCTTGTTGCAAAAGTTTTGCCAGTTCTCTGGTTTTTGTGATTATCATGTTATTCATTTGGTTTTCTCCCTTTTTGACATTAATGTCTTAATTTTTTTCACCGAATACTGCCCATTTGAGTGCCTTAGTGATTTTAACATCAGCAAAACTGCCAATATCCGCTTTATCACCCATAAGCTCAACAATTGTGTTGTCACCGGTTCTTCCTGTTAAATAACCGTCGCCTGATTTACCTACGCCGTCTATTAAAACCCTTTCGGTTGTACCGACCTTATTTGCATACAATTCAATACCAATTTCATCTTGAACTGTCAGCATTTCTCTAAACCATTTTGATTTGTCACTATATGGTATTGGGTCTTGCATTTCTGCTGCTTTTGTGCCTTTTCTTGCACTATATATAAAGGTATATAGGTTGGTATATCTTACCTGTTTTAGTAAGTTTATTGTCTGTAAAAAATCTTCATAGGTTTCTCCGGGAAATCCTACTATAATATCACTGCTTAACATAAGTCCGGGAATTTTTTCTTTAGCATAATTTACTAAATCAAGATATTTTCTCACATCATAATGTCGGTTCATCTGCTTTAAAATACGGTCACTTCCGGATTGTACCGGCAAATGCAGATGTTTACATACCTTATCACAAGCCGCAATTGTGTCAATCAGTTCTCGTGTACAATCCTTTGGGTGTGATGTCATAAATCTTATTCTAAAATCACCGGGTATATCATTTATCATGGAAAGAAGTTGTGAAAAATTAACCTTTTCATCAAGTCCTTTCCCATAAGAATTTACATTTTGCCCCAACAATGTAATCTCTTTATATCCATCTGAAACCAATTGTTTAGTTTCATCAATAATATTTTGCGGTTGACGGCTTTTTTCTCTGCCTCGTACATGAGGTACTATACAGTATGTACAGAAATTATCACACCCATGCATTATAGGAATCCATGCTTTGATATCTCCATCACGTTTTATAGGCATACCTTCTACTATTATATCCTCTTTTTCCGAAATATCAAAAACCCTTTTACCGCTTGTAAGTACCTTATAAATCAGTTGCGGTAAAGTATTGGTAACATGTGTGCCAATTACTATATCTACATGAGGATAACTTTTTTTAATTTTTTCTGCTATATGCTCCTGCTGGGTCATACAACCACTCAGTGCAATAATCATATTAGGCCTTTTTTTCTTACAATGTACAAGTTCTCCCACATTGCCAAAAACTCTGTCCTCTGCGTTTTCACGCACTGCACAAGTATTATAAAGTACAAAATCAGCTTCTTCCGGTACATCACAAAAGCCATAACCCATTTCTGCCAACATACCTCTTATATATTCTCCATCACTGGTGTTTTGCTGACACCCAAAAGAATGTATATGTGCAAGCGGCATACGAGTATATCTTTCCATAAGAATGTCCTTAACCTTGCCTGCATATTCATGCTGCTTGCTTAAAACCCAATCTTCCTCATTAAAAACCTTTATTGCCATATTCAATTTATCACTCCAAAAAATTACTGCATTATACTTTGTATTATTATACTTGTCTTTGAGCAAATCGTCAACTGCAATGCTATATTTATCAGCACAATTCACATATGCCACCCTCGCCCCACAGGTCGGCGGCTTCGCCGCCGTGATTGCCGCAAAGCGGCAATCAGCGTAGCTGCCCGGAACGGGCAGCTACGCACCTGTGGGGCGAAGGCAGTGGCTTGCGTAATTTTCATAATGCTCAGTATATTGCAAGCTAACTGCTGATGCTGTAGCCGCCCCAATTATACCATTAGTATAATCGTGGCGGCATATTGCGAATATAGCAACCCCTATAATTTACATAATGCTTATTTTAACGGTTAACCACATTTTGCGGCTTGCCTACTTCAAAAGCTGCAATATTATCAGCAACAATCTGTACCAACCGTTCTCTGGTTTGTTTTGGTGTCCATGCAACGTGCGGCGTAATTACACAATTGTGCTGTTTAAGCAACGGATTATCCGCCTTCGGCGGTTCACTGCTCAACACATCAAGTCCTGCATATGAAAGATGCCCACTGCTCAGTGCCTCACTTAGGGCTTGTTCGTCAACCAATCCACCTCTTGCAGTATTTATAAACATTGCTCCATCTTTCATTTTAGCAAAAGCTTCCTTATTCATCATTCCCACTGTATCATCACAAAGCGGACAATGAATTGTTACAACATCACTTTGTGCAAGTAATGTATCTAAATTCACAAATTTTAGGTTTTCTCTTTCTTCTTTAGTTACAGGATTTCTGCGATAGGCAAGAACTTTCATACCCAGTGCCATTGCAATTTCTGCAACACGTTTACCAATCGCTCCATACCCTACAATACCTATTGTTTTCCCATATAATTCTGTCAAACTTAAAGCTGTAATATTACTGTCAATTTCACTTTCCCATCTGCCTGATTTAATGTAACTGTTATATTCCGCTACTTTATTTGTTCCATGTAGCAAAAGTGAAATTGCTGTCTGTGCCACTGCATAAGTACTATATCCGGGCACATTGCAAACGGTTATTCCTCTTTTTTTTGCCGCTTCAAGTTCTATGTAATTATACCCTGTGCCAAGTAATCCAACATACTTAATCTGCGGACATTGGCTGAAAATTTTTTCATCTAATTTTGTACGATTAACTATTACAGCTTCGGCATCGGCAATATTTTTAACACGTTCTTCCGCTGAAGTATTTGAATAAACTGTAAGTTCCCCTATCTTTTCTATTGGTTTCCAGCTTATATCCCCCGGATTAGTAAGATGTCCGTCTAAAATTACAATCTTCAATTTTTTTCCTCCTTTTAGTACACATTTTTCTTCTCTCTCCGCCCCGCAGGCGGCCGACAGCTATCGCTGCCGGCCAAATTGCCATGAAATGGCAATTATCGGACTGCCCCCCAAGCGGGGGCAGTCCGAGCCTGCGGGGCGGAAGCTTTAGCCTTATAAAATTAATAAGTAAAACCCTCAAAAAAATATATTATATTTAACATATCATATTAAATGTAAAAACTCAATTAGCAGCTTTAAAAAACTAACTGAATTGTATCGGAGCAACATCTTTGGTAAGTGGTGCAAATTTCCAGCCTTTTTCTAAATAGTGCTTAATAACAAGTTCAACCGCTTTGGGTGTAGTAGTGTATAAATCACTGTCATGAAACAATATAACTAAGCTTTCTTTGCCTTTTTCTTGTTTAATTACATTTTGATATAATACCTCAGGTGCCAATACTACAGGTGTATCATCACCTGAAACTATATTCCAATCATAATATGTAAATCCTCTGCGGTTCATTTCATCTATAATGGCAACTCTTGCCCAAGGAGCAACCGTTGAATTTTTGCTGCCACCGGGAAAACGAAAAATACTCGATTTTCCACCTCCGTTTTCTTGTATCAGTTCAAAAATCTGATTAAAATCTTTAATATAGCTGTCTGTCCAAGCATAAATCTGCTCATAATTATGGCTATATGTGTGTGGTGCCACCGTATGTCCGCACTCATTTAAATCTTTCACTTTACTTATATATTCATTGTTTTTACCTAATACAAAAAATGTAGCTTTAACATCATATCGTGCTAAAATCTTCATTAATTCATCAGTATTTTTACTGGGTCCATCATCAAATGTCAAATATACTGTTTCCGGTTCCATTGGTGAAGGATTATAATTTTTACTCACATATAAATTAGGATAATATTCTTCTGTAGAAGTCACTACAGTTTCTTTTTTTCCAAAGCTTATAAGTACAATTATACAAAGAATTATTCCTATAATTATTGTAATAATCATATCTTTAGAAAAAATTTTCACTTTCAGCACCGCCTTACATTTAAAGTTCACTCTGTAATATATACGGTTTTCTTTCATTTGCTATACCCAAAATAAAGAAATATAAGAATTTGTAGTTTTTCAGTACTTTATCTGATTGACAGTAAGTAATAATACTGCTATTCTGATTAGACAGTTTTCACACAGAGTAGATTGTTGTGCGTTGTATGGATTTTTCATACACAGTGTCAAGCGGACGGGGAGTTGCCGCTTGAACGAATAGCTTTTTTTAAGCTTGCGGTACAATAGTCGCATCCCGCTGTAACAAGCCGCTTTTTTTGCGGACAGAGGTTTACCTCCGATTTGTTTCAGCAAATTTTATAAAGGAGGTTAACTGTATGAAAAACGCTTGTCCCGGTATCACCGCCTGTTCATTTTCCGAACTCAAAAATGTCCGAACCATCACCACTTTGGGTCTTCTTGTAACAATGAAAATTATTCTTGATTTTGTTACAATACAATTTTCACCGACAATGTTCCTTAGCTTTGAATTTTTAGTAGGCAGTGTCGTTGGAATGTTGTTTGGTCCTGTCGCCGGTGCTTTGTATGGTGCAGGAGGAGATCTTCTCTGTTTTCTTGTAAACCCCAAAGGTCCTTACTTCATTGGATTTACCTTAATCGCTGTAATCGGTGGCGTAATTAATGGTTACCTCTATTACAAGAAACCAATTACACTTCCAAGAGTAATTGTCGGAAGAACCATTAACGTGTTGGTATGCCAAGTTGTTTTAAACACATTATGTATTTCTATTCTCTATTCAAAATTCTTTTGGGTTATGTTACCTGCAAGACTGATTAAAAATGCTTTGATGCTCCCCATCGAAATTGCATTATTATATTTTGTTTTAAAAAAAGTGTCCTCATTAAAGCAGTTTAACAAATAACTCCGAAGCATACAAAAAAGGAGGCATACTCAGACCGAAACGGTCTAAGTATGCCTCTTTTTCTTACCCCTTAGCAGTAAACCCATGCTTTAAAAAGCCAAAAGGGACTGTTGCATTTGCAACAGTCCCTTTTTCTTTAATCTAAACAACGGTTCATGCCAACCGCAAAAACACTTTTATAACTTGTATACTGTAAATTTATTTTTAACCATTTACCACAAATTACATTAATGAGAAGTTTACAACAAGTGTTGCAATTACAATTGATACAGTTGAAAGCAATTTGATTAAGATGTTGATTGATGGACCACTTGTATCCTTGAATGGGTCACCTACTGTATCGCCAACAACAGCTGCTTTATGAGCATCGGAACCTTTACCGCCCATTTTACCTGTTTCAATGTATTTCTTAGCATTATCCCAAGCACCACCTGCATTAGCCATCATAACAGCCAATACAAAGCCCGAAACAGTTGAACCTGCCAGCATACCGGTAACACCGTTTACACCTAACAGCAAGCCAACAACAATTGGTGAAAGAACACCTAACATTGCAGGCATAACCATTTCTTTAAGTGCAGATTTTGTACAAAGGTCAACACAGGTTTCATAATCAGGTTTACCTGTACCTGCAAGCAAACCGGGGATTTCTTTAAACTGTCTTCTTACTTCATGTACAATTGACATTGCGGAACGACCAACAGCTGACATTGTTTGTGAAGCAAATACAAAAGGAAGCATTGCACCAACAAACAAACCAACCAGTACAGGTGGATTTGTAACTTCAAGATTAAACGCAAAGTTAGGAGAAATAATTCTAACCTGTTCAATATAAGCCGCCATAAGTGCAAGTGTTGTCAGAGCTGCGGAACCAATAGCAAAACCTTTACCTGTAGCAGCGGTTGTATTGCCAAGGGAGTCAAGAGCATCTGTTTTTTCTCTTACATCATGTGGAAGACCTGCCATTTCAGCAATACCGCCTGCGTTATCAGCAACAGGACCGTAAGCATCGGTTGCAAGAGTAATACCAAGTGTGGAAAGCATACCCACAGCAGCTACTGCAATACCATAAAGGCCAAGTGAGAAGCTTCCGCCCGCACCCATACCGCCTGCAAGTGCATAAGCTGCAATTACTGCGATACCAATGATGATTACAGGAATCATTGTGGACATCATGCCAAGTGACAAACCATTGATAATAACTGTAGCTGCACCGGTTTCTGCAGTAGCAGCAAGGTCTTGTGTTGGTTTGTATGAAGCATCTGTATAATATTCTGTAAAGAAACCGATTGCAACACCGGCTACCAAACCGACTATAATACAGCCATAAATGCCAAGATGACCTTCACCAAGACACATATTTACGAGGAAGAAAGAAGCTATAGCAACCAAAATAGAACTGATATAGGTACCACGTCTAAGTGAACCCAACAATGCTTTTTGGTCTGCATTTTCTTTTGTACTTACAAAGAATGTACCGATAATTGAACAGAAGATACCTGCGGCAGCAATTGCCATAGGTAAAATCATACCACCTGTGCTCAGTCCGGCAGCTACTGCCAAAGCACAAGCTGAAAGTCTTGCACCTGCATAGGATTCATAAAGGTCAGCACCCATACCTGCAACGTCGCCTACGTTATCGCCTACGTTATCTGCAACAACAGCAGGGTTACGAGGGTCATCTTCGGGGATACCGGCTTCCACTTTACCTACAAGGTCAGCACCTACGTCAGCCGCTTTTGTAAAGATACCGCCGCCTACTCTTGCGAAAAGAGCCATTGCAGAAGCACCCATACCAAATGTTACCATTGCAGAAGCAATAAGCTGATTTTGTACAGCAATAACTTCAGCACGATAGATAAATTTAAGTGCATAATACCAAATAGAAGTATCTAGCATACCAAGACCTACTACGGTAAAGCCCATTACCGCACCTGCTGAGAAAGCTACACGCAAACCTTTGTTTAAAGATTTTTGTACAGCATTTGCGGTTCTTGCATTTGCACTTGTTGCAATTTTCATTCCGATGTAGCCTGCAAGTGCCGAGAAGAAACCACCTGTAAGGAATGCAAACGGTACAAAGATACCAACCTGTTTGAAAAATGCCAGAATAGCCAGAACTACAGTTGCTACTGCAAAGAATTTACCAACTGAAATGTACTGTCTTTTCAAAAACGCATTAGCCCCTTGACGAATAGCCGCCGCAATATGTTTCATTGCATCTGTGCCCTCGTCCTCTTTCAACACTCTGCTGGCAAGGAAAGCTGCAAATACCAATGCGGCAACTGCACTGATTGGCATTAAAATCATTAAATCCAAAAAAAAACCTCCTTTAAATTTTTTCCACCTGTGCAATTTTTGCACAAAATGATTATAGCATATGTAACTAATCACAAATACTATAAACAGATGTGTTTTATCATTATTAATTATATAAGAATTACAACAAATTGCCAGTAATTTTTTGTTTAAATTTAATTTTTGTGCCGTTTACATACATTTAGGAAATTATTAACCGAAATTTAGTAATATATTCATAACTTAAAAAGGGTTCTTCATCTACACTTTATTAATCTATTTTATTATCTCTGCAAATCTAAGCCTAAACTCCTTTTGTTAAATACTTAATAAGTGGTTTTCCAACACCTATTGCAACAAGTCCTCCAAGAATTGCTTCCGGTATTCCACTTGTAAGTATCGTTGTTCCTATTAATCCCAGTAACAATTCAAAACCTATACCGCAGGCTTCTGCATATTTTTCGCCGAAAAACAAATATATCCCCGCAACTACAAGCAAAGTATTCATCATACTGCCTACAAAACCACTTACCGAATAACAAAAAAAGTCGTTGGCTTTTGCTTTTTTAAACATTGTAAACAGCAACCCCGTAACAAGCCCTACTAACATACGAGGTACAAAGCATATTACTAAACTCCAAAAATTTCCGCTGAACGCTCCTACTGAATAAAATGGTGTGAATACAAATGCAATTGGTGACGGAGGCATAAATGTCCATACACAAAAGCTGAAAAATCCTGCAATAAGCCCCATAAGTGTCCCTGCTTTTGTTCCCAGTACAATTGCCGTAACAATTACCGGCAACATTGCCAGTGTCATTACAATTGGTCCAAATGCCGGCAATGAACCGAGCGGTGTAAAACAAAAAATTGCCTCAATTGCTACCATCATTGAAAATTGTACCAGTGTCTTTGTTTTTTCCTGTGTCGTTTTTTTACTCATAATCAATCTCTCCTTGCTGTTGCTCTCATATAAAGATGCAACGCTGAATTTTTTATGGCAAAGTCATTTACGACTTTATACCCTATAAATTTTTAGGCTGAATGTTTTTATAAAACACAGCACATAAGCCTTCCAAGAGTAAGCTTTCATCTATTGTTATATCATGGGTACAATGCGGAATTACGGAATTTACCATTCCTCCGCAAGCAACTATTGTAAGCGGCTGACCGATTTTTTGTGAAAATCTATCAATCATTCCATCTACCATGCTTGCCGCTCCTAAAATTATCCCCGATTTCATGCAATCAACAGTATTTGTTCCAATGAGTTTGACTTCGCTTTCCAATCCAATACTTGGGAGTTGTGCCGTTTTACTTATTAAAGCTTCAAGACTTATCATCACTCCCGGCATTATACTGCCGCCACAAAAATTTTTGTTTTTATCTACATAAGAAAATTTGGTCGCTGTCCCAAGGTCAATTATCAATGCCGGCAATGGATATTTTTCTATTGCACCTATTGCAGTCGCCGCAAGGTCCGCACCTAGCTGTGCCGGATTATCAATTTTAATATTCAGCCCCGTTTTAATACCCGGACCTATATGTAGAACCGGTACATCATTAATAAGCTTAATAGCTTTTTCTATCGCTTCAGAAAGCGGCGGTACAACCGATGAAACAATAGCTCCTATAAGATGTTGACTTTCAAAGCTGTAAAGCCGCATCAACTCTTTTATCAAGACCGCATATTCATATTCTGTTTTATATGCGTCGGTTTTTATCCTAGCCTCATAAACAAGTTCTTTCCCTTTAAAGTAACCTAAAACTATATTTGAATTGCCTATATCAATTGCAAGCAACATTTACCGGTTTCCTCCTTATATTATGGTTTTTTCCCTAGTATTCTACTATTTCGCCGCTCTGTGCCCCGCCGGGAGAGCGTTCGCCTTCGGCGAACGCTCTCGATTTGCCGCTTTGCGGCCAATCGCCGCCGCTCCCCACCGCCGTGGGGAGCGGCGGTACCCGCGGGGCCCAGCTGGCGGCGGCAGCTTTAGTATTCCATATCAGCCTTGTGGACAACACCTTTGTGTTTCCATGCACCGCTACGATATCTGGCATAACATATGATTAAGCCGGTAAACCAAGCCACTACAATTGACCACCATATTGACTTAGCCCCAATAATCGGGGTCATCAGATATGCAAAAGCTATGCGAACAGATATATTCACTACTGTGGTGGCTGTAAATGCTATAACATCACCTGAGCCTCTCAGCAAACCATTGGTAGTAAACATAATTCCCATTACAATGTAAAACAACGATACAACATGAAGATATTCAAGCCCTACCTCAATTACATTGGCAGAACTGTTTGCATCTACAAACAATCCCATCATTCCATCACCCCAAATGTACAATGAACCTGTAATAACAAGACATACCACCGCTAAAATCATAAGTGAGGTATGATATCCTTCTGCTACTCTTTCTTTTTTACCTGCACCAATATTCTGTGCGGTAAATGTTGACATTGCATTACTCAAGTTTACCATAGGCATTATTGCAAAGGTA
>JAVVRS010000012.1:9964-11210 GCA_036654595.1 Oscillospiraceae bacterium
TTGTCGCTGCCGTATACCCCGCAACCACTGTAGTACCATAGCCATTAACCAGCTTTTGAACCATTAACATACCCACTGATACCGCTGATTGCTGTATAATTGAGGGTAATGCAATCTTTGCCATTTTACCTAAAATATTCTTATCAAAAAAAGAATACGGTTCATCTGTTTCAATGCTTTCAAGCCTGCGTATAAGCACCGTAAGCAACATAACCGATGATACACCTTGTGAAATCAAGGTAGCCCATGCAACGCCTGCCACACCCATATTAAACTTTATTACGAACAGTAAGTCAAGTACTATATTTAAGCCTGATGAAAAAATAAGAAAATATAACGGCGTTTTTGAATTGCCCAAGGCATTGAATATAGCTGTAAGAATGTTATACCCAAACAGAAAAATTATGCTCAAAAAATATATATGGAGATATGCCAAAGAATCAAAAAGTATATCCGCAGGGGTCCCCAGTAAAAGAAGTATTGATTTACCGAAAACCAATCCTATTGCCGTTACTGCAACTGCCATTGCAAATATAGTAATCAATGATGTAAAAATTGCTGTTTTCATCTCCGAAAACAATTTAGCTCCAAACATCTGCGAAATAACCACTGAGCAACCCATACTGCCTCCAACAGCTACCGCTATAGACAAAAAAGTAATTGGAAATGATGCTCCAACTGCCGCAAGTGCTGCCGCACCAACAAAATTTCCTACTACAATTGAATCTACAACATTATATAATTGTTGAAAAAGATTTCCTAAAATCATTGGTAATGCAAATATTAATATTACTTTAGACGGTTTACCTACCGTCATATCGCTGACCATATGACAACACTTCCTTTTTTTCAGGTGCTTTATTAACAATACAATATTTTATAAATTTTTGCAATGGTTGTACCATTTTTTACATCTTTCCGGCTGCTATTTCAGTTATTTTCTATAATGTTAATCTTTTGTTTACTATATCATGTGAAATTATACATGAAATAAAGGATAAATTTAGTCAGTTTTAGTTGTTTATCGAATTGACGATTTATATATTTTGCTGTATTCTTATATTCATAACTTGCTTTATCAAATAAATGCTTTAAATAGTTAAAGCGTCAATATGAAAGGAATGAGATAAAACTATGAGAAAATTAAAAAGAATAGCTGCATTTCTACTTACCTTTGCTATGGTTGGTTCCATGGCTGCCTGCGGTGGAAGTAAACCTGCTGAACAACCTGCCGCTGATGCTCCTG
>JAVVRS010000013.1:0-1810 GCA_036654595.1 Oscillospiraceae bacterium
TGGGATTGAAGTTTCAAGCATAACACCATGTCGTGTATCTGTGCCATAGCTGAATGTTGTTTTAATTGCACCTTCCACAAATTGTGTTGCTCGGCTTATTGCTATCGGTAAGCTGTCACCGGTTAAAAATGCACCTGTAAGTACTGCTGCAAAAATATCTCCGGTACCCGGATACGATGCCGGCACATAATCACAATAAACAACCCAAAAATTATTGTTGGTTTTATCATATCCAATATTTGCCACTTGATTTGTTGCCAGCGGTACACCTGTTATAACAATATATTCAGGGCCTAATTCACTGAGTCTTAACAGCATGCTTTTAGCATCAATGCGTGTCAATGGAATAGCACTGTAATCTTTACCAAGCAGCATATAAGCTTCGGTTAAATTGGGTGTAATTACGTTGGCAACACGCACCATTTCGCCCATTCTGCTTCGCATTTCGGCTGTATAAGTTTTATATGGTTTACCATGGTCACCCATAACAGGGTCAACAATTGCAAGTGAATTTTTATATGACGAAAAAAACTCCAAACAATGGTCAATTTGTTTTGCAGAACCTAAAAACCCACTGTATATGCACTCTAATTCCAGTTTTAATTGTTTATAATGTTGCAACACCGCCGGTATAAAGTCAGTTAAATCACGCATTGACACTTCACCAAGACCACCTGTATGTGTAGAAAAAACTGCTGTTGGAATTGGCAAAGCTTGTACACCCATAGCAGACAATACCGGTAAAATAACCGATAATGAGCATCTGCCGAATGTAGAAATATCATGTATACAAGCAACTCTTTTAGGACGATTAATAGTTGTAATCATAGTTTCGCCTTTCTTCATATTTCATATAATGGAGATACAAAAAAATATATCATAATAAGGAAGTTTTGGCAAATAGTTTCTTTGTTTTTTTATCTTTAAAGGGTAATGCTATTAATGCGGTGGTAATGGAATGAACCGCTTATGTTTTTTTGCGGAAGGGTGATAAAAATGTCTAAAAACAATATGATGACTCCAATCATTGCAGGTACTGCGGTTTCTATGGCTGTAGGTACAGCTGCTTATGTTATGAGCAGTAAAAGTATGAAATCAAAAAGAAGAACCATCAAAAAAAATGCAGGAAAAATGGTAAGAGCCATGGGAGATATCGCCGATAATCTTTCTTATATGGTTCGATAAGATGCAGTAAATATACAACTCTCTTTCGCCTAAATTGAAAGAGAGTTGTATTATTACCTTGCTATAAATTATAATATTTTAATAAGATAGTTGAATTTTACCTGTGTTCTTGTTAGAATAGAGATAAGACGATTGCATTTGACAGAAAGGAGAACACCATGACCGAACCTATTACATGGCTGGCTCTTGGATATAATATTCCTATCAATCCGTCCAAAAACCGTGTTTATATTTGGCGTAAGTTAAAAGAATATGGTGCGGAATATTTTAAACAAGGTGTTGCTCTGTTGCCTAATAATAAAACTAATTTAACTCGTTTTGCTTATCTTGCAAGTAAAATTCGTGAAATTGGCGGCGAAGCATCAATTGTTGAGATGAAATTTATTGATTACAGTGATGAAATGGAAATTGTGGAACGCTTTAAAAAGCAAACTGCTTCTGAGCTTGATGAACTTAAAGATGATTGCTTTAGTTTATTAAAAGCATTAAAGCTGCATACTGACCAACGCATTTCAGAATATGAATCAGACCAGCTGAAAAAAATGGTAAAACGATTTTCCAAAGCAAAATCTCGGGACCATTTTGGTTGTTCTGAAAGTGATGATGTGGAAAAAGGCATCAATTT
>JAVVRS010000013.1:1820-11066 GCA_036654595.1 Oscillospiraceae bacterium
CTTGATATTGTAAAATGTTCTGCGGAAGAATTTGCCTTACAACTGCGTAAAAATATGAATAAAGCTACATAATAGTCTGATTATGACACTGCCTTGTGCGGTGTCATTTTTTTATTTCATGGATAAACTCATATATTCCGTAAAAAATAACCATATCTGAACGGAGGATTTATTTATGGAAATTTTTATTGAATATCTTAAAGCATTTTTAGTTGGTGGTGCAATCTGTGCTATTGGTCAAGTACTGATTGATTACACAAAGATTACTCCTGCACGCATTTTAGTTTCATTTGTAGTGCTTGGTGTAATTCTTGGCGGTATTGGTATCTATCAACCGCTTATTGATTTTGCCGGTGCAGGTGCAAGTGTCCCTTTAACAGGATTTGGTGCATTACTTGCAAAAGGTACTCGTGAAGCTGTAGTTTCCGACGGTTTGCTTGGTGCTTTAACAGGTGGTTTAACCGCTTCTTCCGGCGGTATAATGGCCGCCATATTTTTCGGCTTGATTGTGGCGTTAGTATTTAAATCAGGGGATAAAACCTAAACCTTGCAGAATATGTGGGCAGGCGTGGACGCCGCAGGCCGCAGCTTACAGCTGCGATTTGCCGCTCGGCGGCAAATGAGGCAGACGGTAGCTACCGTCTGCCTCGCCTGCGGCGTCCATACGCCTTAGATAAAAATTTAGTCTATATAGTAAAGATTTTCATTTGGGAATTGTGCATCACAGGTTATATCCATACCAAGTTTACGGAAAGTTTGTTCATCTCTGTTGGATAAAATTGCAGTAGAATGAGCTTGACAACCTTTAAGTTGACCCAGATTACTTATTGCCGCTTCTGCTGTTGGATTTGTTGCCGCACATATACTTAAAGCCATTAAGACTTCTTCAGCCGAAAGAGTTCCGCATTTATTGCCTAAAACGTCTGATTTCATGCGTATCATAGGTTCTAAGATAAGAGGTGAAAGCAGATGTATTTCATCTTGAATTGAAGCTAAATACTTAATGGCATTTAAAATTACAGCAGCTGAACAGCCCATTAGAGCAGAGGTTTTCCCTGTAATTATTGTACCGTCCTCGAGCTGTAAAGCAATACAGGCTGTAGGAGTAAGGCTTTCATTTTCAGTGTGTTTATGAGTTGCTGCATAATCTCTTGCAAATTGTACAACTATTCTGTCACATTCTCTTAATTTCAGTTCTTCCATAAGCAAACGAGTACGTTGGAAGGTATCCAGCTCCACATTACCTTTTTTATAATCACAAGCTGTTTTAAAGTAACGTCTTATAATTTCTTGACGACTTGCCTGAGCCACAACTTCATCATCAATAATGCCATACCCGACACGATTAACCCCCATATCGGTAGGTGATTTATAAATTGATTCCTGCCCTGTAATTTTTTCAATAATTCTTCTTATAACAGGAAACATTTCCATATCTCGGTTATAATTTACTGCTGAAATACCATAAGCATCAAAATGGAATGAATCCATCATATTAACATCTTTGAGGTCAGCAGTTGCCGCTTCATATGCGATATTAAGTGGGTGTTTAAGAGGTACATTCCATACAGGAAAAGTTTCGAACTTGCTGTAACCTGCCACACGATTTCTTTTATGGTCATGGTACATTTGGCTTAAACAGGTAGCAAGCTTACCGCTTCCGGGGCCGGGTGCGGTTACAACTACAATAGGTTTACTTGTTTCGATATATGGGTTAGCACCATAGCCTTCATCACTTACAATCAAATCCACATCTGTAGGATATCCTACAGTGCTTTTATGTGTATAAGTTTTAATACCACGGCGTTCCAATTTATTTATAAAAGCTTGTGTTGAAGCTTGTCCTTCAAAGCGAGTAATTACCACGCTATTGACATCGAGCTCCCATGTACGGAGGTCATCAATAAGACGCAGCACTTCCATATCATAAGTAATTCCGAAATCTCCACGCAGCTTATTCATTTCTATATCCATAGCATAAACACAAATAATAATTTCAAGTTTATCTTTTAGTTGCTTTAACAGCTTAATTTTTGCATTTTCATCATACCCGGGCAATACTCTTTTGGCATGGAGGTCAAACATTAATTTACCACCGAACTCCAAATACAGTTTGTCATATCGGTTAACTCTTTCGAGTATGTATTTTGACTGCTCTGCAAGATATTTTTCGTGGTCAAAACCCTTTTTCATTCCCGCAACCTCTTTTCAATCATACAGTTAAAGCGTGTTGTTTATTATAAGTATCTATCAACAAAAAAGCAGTCCTCTACAATTGTACAGGTCTGCTTTATTTTTTGAACTCTTTGCTGTCAGCTTATCAATAACAAATTACACTGCTTTTGCAAGCTTAGAAGCAAGACTTGATTTTTTTCTTGCTGCACAGTTTTTATGAAGAATACCTTTAGCACCGGCTTGGTCAATCTTTTTGATTGCCAGTTTAACAGCGGCTTCTCTGTTATCTGTATTATTTTCCAGAGCTAATTCAGCATTTTTAATAACTGTTTTAAGGTTAGATTTTACTGCTTTGTTTGCACGAGCTTTAGTAGCGATAACTAATACTCTTTTCTTTGCGGATTTTATATTTGGCATCGTAGCACCTCCTTTTTAAATCGTGACATTACAAGTAATAATAACATTTTTTAAATCATAATGCAACTAATTTTGAAATATTAAAAAAAATATTATTAAATTGTGATAATAAATTTCATAGACATAACATAGAATGGATAACTCTTGCACAAGCTAATCCCATACTATTGTTTACAGATACAATGTATTATAACACAATTTGATATAAAATTACAACCGTTAAAATGCTGTTTGTAAAAATTTATTTTTTGGAGGAATTGCATTATGTATTTCAGAACCGACTTAGCCCTTGAACTGGCTGAAAATTTAACCGACAATATTTCGGGTATAAAAACCTCTGCAATAAAAGCAGGGTCACTGGTTGTAAACATTGTGGAGATTATAAATCCTGATGCCGCCAAAAAAATCGGTAAACCTGTCGGAAAATATATTACAATTGAAACCCCTCCCCTTTCCGACCATGTACAACACTCCGAAAATGATATTTCAGCCGCAGCCGCTCACCTTGCTTCATTGCTACCTGCCCATGGTCTTGTACTGGTGGTGGGGCTTGGCAACACTGAGATTACTCCGGACGCTTTAGGACCGCAAACGGCACGACAAATT
This sequence comes from Oscillospiraceae bacterium, assembly GCA_036654595.1. Lineage (GTDB taxonomy): Bacteria > Bacillota > Clostridia > Oscillospirales > Ruminococcaceae > RGIG7389. Next base: position 5,019 of record JAVVRS010000013.1, read on the forward strand.
CTTGCAACACGCCATATCACCGGTGAACTTGCTCGTGCCGCAGGGCTTGATAATTTGCGTGGTGTAGCAGTACTTGCCCCCGGCGTCATGGGACAAACAGGTATAGAAACAGGGGAAATTATCAGCACCTTGGTAAAGCAAATTTCCCCTGCTGCCGTCATTGCCATTGATGCTCTTGCTGCACACAGTGCTTCAAGACTTGGCTGCACCATACAATTTTCAAACACAGGTATCTCTCCGGGTGCGGGCGTATTCAACAAACGTCAAGAACTCTCACAAGAAACTCTTGGTGTACCTGTTATTGCTGTAGGTATACCTACCATTGTTGATGCCGCAACACTTGCCTCAGACCTTATGGCAGGTGATGAAGAACAAAATCGCAGTTTATTTGAACCTCGTGGTGAAAAAATGATTGTTACCCCCAGAGAAATTGACCTTGTAATACAACGTGGTTCAAAATTCCTCTCACTTGTAATCAATGCAGCTTTACAACCCACCATCTCAATTGAGGATATAGCTTACCTTATGGCATAGCTTACTTTATGACATAAAACCGCATTTCTGCGAATAGATATAACTTAGATGTATCTCGGGAGCCGCTTTCGGCTCGCCCACGCAAGGGCGGCGGTTTCACCGCCGCCCTTGCCAAAACAGCGAAGCTGTTTTGAGCTGAATTCGGAGAATTCAGCAGTGGGCGAGCCGAAAGGCGGGGAAGCAGAAGTGTTGGGAGGTTTTATTTTGAAACGAGGACGTAGCAAACGAAGAAAAAGAATAAACTACAGCAATCTGCTTTTAATAATTTTGATTGCTGCATTTTTACCTGTATCTGTTATTATTTTCAAAATAGCAGCACCTACAGTTTCAGAATTTGGTGAACGATTGGTGCTTTTTTCAGCTATGACAGCATTGCCCAATCAGTCAGCCGGATTACTTGAAGAACATTATAATTCCGAAGTTTTTGCACCTGAAGAAATTGATGAACCTCAAGTTGAACCGGCATTGCCCGAATCGGCTGCCACACCAACAATTATACCGATACGTCCTGTCGTAAACAAAGCGGCACCTATAATTCCGACGGAATACAGAGGCAAACTGGACGAGCAGTTAATGGTAGGCAAAGAAAATTCATATTTTGTAAAAACCGGCAAGGGTTATCTTCGTAATTATACTGAACTTTCGAGTGAATTAATAGAAAAAATCCTTACTAAAGGCTGTAATATAAAAGGAAACAAAACCAAAGAACCACAGGTACTTATCTTTCATACACACGCAACCGAAAGCTATGAACCTTATGATAATATATTTTATGATAAACGTGGTACATGGCGTAGTACCGATAACAATCAAAACATGGTAGCTGTAGGTGATGCTCTCGCCGCCGCCCTTGAGGCAAAAGGTATAGCTGTTATACACAATGATACTCAACATGACTACCCATCTTACAATGGTTCTTATGACCGTAGTGCTAAAACAGTAGCAAGTTATCTTGAAAAATATCCTTCAATTAAAATTGTTCTTGATGTTCATCGTGACGCTACCCAAACCGATGATGTAATAATTAAACCAACAGCAATGATTAACGGTAAAAAAGCAGCACAGGTAATGATTATTGCACCATGTGATGATGGTACTATGAATATTCCTAATTGGAAAGAGAACTTAAATTTTGCTGCTGCCTTACAAAACTCAATTGAAAATCGCTACAGCGGTCTTACACGTCCAATTTTTTTCTGCTACAGAAAATACAATATGCACCTTTCCACAGGTGCTTTGTTGTTAGAAGTAGGTTCACATGGCAATACTTTAGAGGAAGCTGTTTACACAGCCTCAATGGTAGGCGAATGTTTAGGCGACTATTTGCTTAATACCTCACAATAAGCTTTCAGCGAAGCCCTCCGCCTCGGGCCCCGCCTCGGTGCGGCTCCGCCGCACCGCTTGCCACCCAGTGGCAAGCGTGCATATTTGCCCGACAAGTCGGGCAAATATGCCGAGGCGGGGCCACGAGGCTAACACTCATAGCATCTGTAAACAACATATATAAACGGTAAATTAAAGGACAGTAAAAAAAATGAGTAAAAAACAAATTAAAAGCAAAACATATATGCAAGGTATAATAATATCTGTTATACTTACCTTCACTGCATTTTTTGTAATGGCAGGTATAGGTGTAGTAGATATTAAAGGAGCACAAAATGGTATTGGTTGTAAACATTCATTGATAAGTGTTGACAGAAGCGAGGACTTTAATTATACTATGTCCTTCATGGGCAATAATTGGACAGTAAATTTAAGAGATATTAATCAGCTTGCGGCATTTATAAAAACCAACAGCTTTCTCATTCCAATTAATATTCGGCTGGCAGAGCAAGCAGTAACTCTTGTAATTCTCAGGGTGACTAATCCCGAATTGTTGCATGAACTTAGCAATGTAGATAAAATTTCCGCTTTTTTTGAGCAAACGACAAATACAGCTTTAAATCTTTATAATGATGCTTCTTTTGCTATTAAGCAGTTGAATGATAATATTCAAGAAGTATTCCATAGTATGGAAAGAAATAAAATTAAATAGAACGGATATTTTTTTTTTGATGCTTATGTGTTATAATAACCTTAATCAGCGAATTGCCGAATACATTTTTTCATTTCATGCCCCGATAAAATATAACATTTCAACTTAAATATAAACAAATATTGAAAGGAACATAAAAATTAATGCCGGACAGACGTAAAAACATTCGTAACTTTTGTATTATTGCACATATAGACCATGGAAAATCTACCCTTGCCGACCGTATTTTAGAAAAGACATCAACCGTTGCATTGCGTGACATGGAGGAACAATTTCTTGATAATATGGACCTTGAAAGAGAACGTGGAATTACAATAAAAGCTCGTGCAGTTAGAGCTGATTATAAAGCAAGTGACGGAGAAATCTATCATTTCAATTTAATTGATACTCCGGGGCACGTTGACTTTAATTATGAAGTTTCCCGTTCACTTGCTGCTTGTGAGGGTGCTTTATTGGTAGTTGATGCTTCACAAGGTATTGAAGCACAAACTTTAGCTAACACTTATCTTGCAATTGACCATGACCTTGAAATTATACCTGTTATCAATAAAATTGATTTACCAAGTGCAGACCCTGAAAAAGTTTGCCATGAAATTGAAGATATTATTGGAATACCTGCAATGGACGCACCTCGTGTATCAGCAAAATCGGGTATAAATATTGAAGAAGTCTTAGAACGTATTGTCCGAGATATACCCCCTCCAACCGGTGATGAAAACGCTCCGTTAAGGGCTTTAATTTTTGACTCCTTTTATGACACTTATCGTGGTGTTATCGTTTATATTCGTATGATTGACGGTATTATTAAAGCCGGAGATACTATTCGTATGATGGCTAAAGGAGCTGAATTTACTGTTGTTGAAGTCGGATATATGGGAGCAGCCGCACCAATACCGGCAAGCCAACTTTTACCCGGTGAAGTCGGTTATATTGCAGCTTCAATTAAAAATGTATCCGATACCAGTGTCGGTGATACAGTAACCAATGCACTTAATCCTGCTGAAAAAGCTTTGCCCGGCTATATGAAAGTAAACCCTATGGTGTTTTCGGGGGTTTACCCTGTTGATGGTGCAAAGTATGCAGATTTGCGTGATGCTTTGGAAAAATTACGTTTAAATGATGCCTCCCTATCCTTTGAACCCGAAACATCAAAAGCTTTAGGCTTTGGTTTTCGTTGCGGATTTTTAGGATTATTGCACATGGAAATCATACAAGAACGTTTAGAACGTGAATTTAACTTAGAATTAATCACCACTGCACCAAGTGTAATTTACAAATTGCATATGACCAATGGTGAAACAATAATGATTGACAACCCTACAAATTACCCCGACCCTGCATTGATTGCTTCTTGTGAAGAACCTTATGTAAAAGCAAGTATCTTTACCCCGACACAATATATTGGTACTATTATGGAATTATGCCAAGAACGTCGTGGAACCTATAAAGACACAAAATATCTTGATGCTGACCGTGCCGAACTGCATTATGATTTACCTCTCAATGAAATTATCTATGATTTTTTTGACAGCTTAAAATCACGCACCAAAGGTTATGCCTCATTTGATTATGAATTGTCCGATTATAAATCTTCTAAGCTTGTAAAACTTGATATACTTTTAAGTGGAGATGTTGTTGATGCACTTTCTTTCATTGTTCATGCCGATAAAGCTTATGCTCGTGGCAGACGTATGGCTGAAAAATTAAAAGATCATATACCAAGACAAATGTTTGAAGTTCCAATTCAAGCAGCGGTAGGCGGTAAAATCATTGCTCGTGAAACAGTCAAAGCTTATCGTAAAGATGTTCTTGCTAAATGTTACGGCGGTGATATCTCCCGTAAAAAGAAACTTCTTGAAAAGCAAAAAGAAGGCAAAAAGCGTATGCGTAAGCTTGGTAATGTTGAAGTTCCTCAAGAGGCATTTATGGCAGTTCTTAAATTGGATTAAGTCTTATTACCACAAAAAAAATTGCTCCTCTGTGTAGCTTTTATGTTATGCAGAGGAGTTTTACGGCATATCCGAAAAAAATTTGCCACCGCTTTCGGGAATGTCTGCACATGGGCTTCGCCCATGTGAGGCGGTTTCACCGCCTCGGAAAGCAAATTCGCCCATGCGAGGCGAATTTGCTTTCCGCAGACATTCCCGAAAGGCAACGGCGGCAAATTACAGGCTTCTAAAAGTAATATCACCTTCTGCTTATGCAATATATTGCTTGTCCGAAAGAAAGGATTGTTTAAATTAAAATGGCAGCTAACAAAAAAACAGAGTACGGAAATCACAGTATATCTTCTTTAAAAGGTGCTGATAGAGTTCGTAAACGTCCGGGAGTAATTTTCGGCTCAGATGGCTTAGAGGGTTGTCAGCACTCTATTTTTGAGATATTATCCAATTCAATTGATGAAGCAAGAGAAGGACACGGTAAGATAATTACCATAACAAAGTATGCTGATAATTCCGTAGAAATTGAAGATATGGGCAGAGGTATTCCGGTAGATTACAATAGTAATGAAGGACGATATAATTGGGAACTTGTATTTTGCGAATTATATGCAGGCGGAAAATATAATAATAATGATGCCGATAACTATGAGTTTTCATTAGGTCTTAACGGATTGGGACTTTGTGCCACACAGTATTCTTCAGAATATATGGACGTAGAAATTATCCGAGATGGATATTTACACACTCTGCATTTTAAAGATGGTGAAAATGTAGGCGGCTTGCAAAAAGAACCTACCAAAATAAAAAAAACAGGCACTAAAATCAAATGGAAACCCGATTTAAAGGTATTTACCGATATTGCTGTTCCAATTGAATATTTTGCCGATATAATCAAACGTCAGGCAGTAGTTAATGCGGGTATTACCTTTGTTTTGAGAAATCAAGTTGATAATAAATTTGAAGAACAAAGCTTCCTTTATCAAAATGGTATCACCGATTATGTAGGTGAAATGGCAGATGATACTACCCTTACCTCCATTCAGTTTTGGGAATCTGAAACCAGAGGTCGTGACCGAGAGGACAAGCCCGATTATAAGGTTAAATTGTCGGTTGCATTGTGCTTTTCAAATACAGTCAAGCTTACCGAATATTACCATAATTCCAGCTTTTTGGAATATGGCGGTTCACCTGAAAGAGCTGTTAAGCAGGCATTTGTAAGTCAAATTGATAGTCTGCTTAAACAAGGCGGTAAATACCTGAAAAACGAAAGTAAAATTACCTATCAAGACATTCAAGACTGTTTAGTTTTGGTATCTTCTTCATTTTCAACCCAAACTTCATATGAAAATCAGACCAAAAAAGCAATTACAAATAAATTCATTTATGAAGCTATGACTGAATTTTTAAAAAGAAATCTAGAGATTTACTTTATTGAAAATCGTGATGAAGCTGCTAAAATTGCTGAACAGGTACTTATTAATAAACGCAGTCGTGAAAATGCCGAAAAAACACGTCTTAATCTTAAAAAAACTCTTG
>JAVVRS010000014.1:0-10818 GCA_036654595.1 Oscillospiraceae bacterium
ACCACCGCACAAACGCAAGCTGCAAACCTACACCATGTAACCGTGCGGTCATAACCTGTGGCGGTTCGCCGGTTCGCCACCGGTTCGCCACTGATAGCGTCAGTATAACACTTAAAATTATGCTTTAATATAGATAAAATAAATAAAGTTACACCCTTAAAAAGTGTAACTTTACCAAAGCATTTATAATAACGCCCTTATTTATTATAGGCTATATAAAATAGCTTATCCTTTTACAACTTCGCCTTTCCAAGTATTCATACCACCAATATTAGTAATATCCGTATATCCCATTTCGTGCATTTTACCGCATGCTTTTTTGCTACGCATACCACTCTTGCAATATACAAATATTTTAGCATTTACATCAGCAATTACAGTCTTTACTTTATCAATCTCTTGAACAGGTAAATGTAGGCTATTTTGTATATATCCCTCATTATGTTCCTCTAAAGTGCGTACATCGAGTAAAATAATAGATTTATCTGTTTTCAATAGTTTTGCTGCCTCGTCCATAGTAATAGATGGAAACTTTGCTTTAAAAAAGCCGAACATTTTGTCATTCCTCCTCGAATTTTATTAAATCTTTATATACATTTTACCATAAATTTCAAAAAGTTCAAGTATCTACAGTTGACAAAATTGATTATATTAAATAAAATGTAAGGTAGATTAGTTTCTTTTGAGGAGTGAAAGCATGGATAAAACAAAGATTATATTTTGCAATATTTGTTGGATGAAGAGTTACAGTGGTGCTCACGATGGTGACCGCCCGGTGCGTAATAAGGAATTTCTTATGGAAGGTGCAGTATGTGGCGAAGCATTTAACTTTGAAGATCACGACGGCAAATGTTATGGATTTGCTCCCGCAGATAACAGAGCTACTTTGCAAAATGTTCATTCCGGGGACGGCTATACCGTTTTATGGTGTGCCGAGGACCCTAATGGTACAAACAGGCTTGTAGGTTGGTATAAAAATGCTACAGTTTACCATGAGCTTCAAGAGCAAGTCGCATATACAAATGATGAATATAGTTTATATTATAATTTTGTGGCAAATTCAGAGGATTGCTTTTTATTGCCCGAAAACGAGCGTAATATTATTCTGGATAAGCTCTGGGGCGAACATGATACTGAAGCAGCTACCAAAGCTGTTGAATTTGTTAAAAATTATTCCGGTCAATTAGCCAATTACCGTATGAGCGATGAGTTGGCTTTTGCTACTACTGACATTGAAACTGATTTTGATAAATTAGTTAAGCTTGGTGAAGAAGCTTTGGATAAACAATACTTCGTTGCCGCAATTACTTATTTTAATACTGCATTAAAAATAAAACAGGATACTACTGTTATGTTTTATATAGCAGAATGTTACAGAACACTTAATTCTTTTAGCAGAGCTATTCCTTTATATGAAAAATGTGTGGAAATTGATGGGGATTCTTTAGCTGCTGTTATGAGCCTTGCTTGTATGTATGATTTTATTGGTAATCGTGAAAAAACTCTTATATATCTTGAAAGAAGTATACCTTTTGCAGGAAAAGCCAATTCAGAAAAAGATATTGACTTTTGCAAGGTTATCTTTACCAGAGTTTGCAGAATTTGCCATGATATCAAAGATGCAGCTCCGGCTAAACGCATTGCCTTTGAAATACATAGTATTACAAGCAATGAAGAAACAAATCAGTATGTTACATCAATGCTGACTATGTTGGAAGAAAAAACGGCAACACCTGAGCTTGCCGCTAAATAAGTATACAACTACAAAATAAAACTACCTCAATCCAATTGGATTGAGGTAGTTTTTTAAGTTTATACTTTTAATTTAAAATTTTTAAATTAAAGCATTGCTTTGCCTGTTGCAACACGAGCAGCAACACGACCATAATGCAATGCGTGACCAATACTGTAACCACAGCTTGGAACACCTTTACCAAAGTTACCTGTATTTGCAACTTCACCTGCTGCAAATAAGCCAGGTATAGCATTACCCTTATTATCAAGAACTTGAGCTGCTACGTCAATTTCCAAACCGCCAAATGTAATGGAGGTTGCAGGCATCATGTAGATAGCACAATATTCAGGACCTTTAAGAGCACGCATTTCTGATGCAGGTTTTTGATAATCTTCATCAAATGCTTGGTCACAAAGATAATTGTAACGGTCAACAGTTGCTTTGAGTACAGCAGGATCCATGTCGATTTTTTTAGCTAATTCTTCAACTGTAGAAGCTTTTGCTGTACCGCCTGTGCTGAAACCATACTGAACAGATGGGAATGGTTCTTGACCGCAAGTGATATAATATGCACCAATAGAACCGGTATCTGCAAGTTCGGCCCCAATCATGCTATGGAACATATATTCATTAGCAAAACGCTTACCTGCTGTGGTAACGATTAGACCGGATTCTTCATTAACACCACAACCGCAAGTCATGCTGAGAAGCATTGTTTGCAGATATGGGTGGTTATATTTTCTTGCACCGATAGCTTCAGCTGCGTCCGCACCTTCACCTAAGCTGGAATCAGGACAGTTATAGTAGTAACCTTTCATCCAAGGATAACGTTCTTCTACAACTTTTCTGTTTGCGGAATAACCACCTGTTGCAATGATAACAGAATTAGCACTGATTGTAACAAGACTGCCATCAAGTTCATCTTTACAGATTGCACCAACACAAGCACCGTCTTTAGTTAACAGTTCTTTGATACCTGTATTATAGATGATATGTCCGCCCATTTCTTCAAACTTAAAGGTTAATGGCTGTGTAAATCCACCGCCCCAACCCATTGTTGAACCGCCGCCGCCTTTGCTGTTATGTACACGCCATGGGTACAATGAAGCATGAGGAGCTTCGATATCTTTAACTTCCAAGCCTTGTTCTTCCAACCATTCAAGGTTTTTAACTGCACATTGACAGAAATACATAACTCTGCGGTCATTCAAATAATTACCTGCTGAACCTTTAAGAAAGTCGAACAACATTTCAGGTGTATCAAGAACACCTTGTGCTTTTTGCATTTTTGTACCGGAAGCAATAATTTTACCGCCGCACAATGCTGAAGAACCACCTGTAACGCCTTGTTTTTCAACAAGAATTACATCAGCTCCGCAATATTTAGCTTCAACAGCAGCTGCAAGCCCTGCAATACCACTACCTATAACTATAATATCGGTTTTCATTTTTTTATCGGCTTTTTTCTTAGGTGTTGGAACAGGTGTTTTTTCAAGGTCTGCTCTCTTACCTCCGGCAAGTTCTGCTGCGTCGCCTACTGCTTTAACTATACCGTTACATACTGCTTCTGTACCTACAACCGGTGGTACTGCCAAGGATTGATATTTGATGATTTGCGGAACAAAAGTTTCAAACGGTGAAGTTTTAAGGCCATACGCATGACCGAAAATTTCTTCATGTTTAGTAATTTTTATATCGGTGATTTTATCGCTGTCAAAAGTAACGTCGATAACCATTTCACCTTTTACTCCTCTGCCTTTACCTGTATAGGTCCCTGCATTATACTTACTCATTCTTCTCAATCTCCTTTACATATTTTCATTTGTTTGCTGCCCCATAATAACTTATAATGTCATACTCAAAAAACCTTTTAGTTTGTAACTACTAGGTGTTTATCTAATAATAATGCAAATTTTATCACTTGTCAATGGTTTTGGCAGTGGTAATTAGTGTATTTTTGTCCATAAATAACATAATGTATCAACCGTTACATTATATCTGCACTCTTACTAAATATCTCCTCTGACAATGTACATATTGCACTATTCTCTTTAGTCTTAACAATGCTTGAATTTTAATTTCACTTGTGCTACAATATCAACGTAGCACTTCCCTCTTATTACAATACCTATGCTGATATGGCTCAGTTGGTAGAGCAGCTCATTCGTAATGAGCAGGTCGTCGGTTCGAATCCGATTATCAGCTCCAGTCGAGTGCCTCGGTTTGCAATTTGCATACCGAGGCTTTTGCTATATTTAAAGCAATAAATTACTCATGTCAAGGCATCTTTATTGAGCAAACGCTACACCTTTACATTGCTTTTTATACTGTCGGGAACATTCTTTTATTAAGGCTTACTCTTTATACTCGTCTCGGGCGGCACAATCAAGGGCACCCCCCAACCGGGGGGTGCCCTTGAGGCGGCGTAAGCCGCCTGCGGCACGAAGTGCCGCATTGTGCCGCCCGAGCGGCGTAAGCCTCTGCAAATATTTTGTCTTTGTCCGGAGGACAGGCTGCCTATACTCCGGTTAAATCAAATTGAGGAATAAAACTTTCTTTTGCAGTATCTCCCTCTTGAATAAATCCATTTTCAAGCCCCAGTGAAATCGCATAATCTATTGCATTATCATACTCTCGGGCAGTAAGTTTACACTGTAATTCGGGAAATTGTTCTAACTTTCCAAAGGGTGTGTATTGATTCATTATGCTGATAAAAATTTTATCGCCATAACTATTATACAGATAGCGAATTACTGCTTTACTGTCCTCTTGTAAATTCGGCAACATAAGATGACGAACAATGACACCTTTTTGAATGATACCGTTTTCATCAAAAATACATTCTCCTACCTGTTTTACCATTTCATCTAAGCTTAGTTTTGCCTGTTCAACATAATTTGCTGCATTTGAATAACGTAAAGCATAGGTGTTATTAAAATATTTAAAGTCCGGCAGATATACATCTACATATCCTTTCAATAAGCGAATGGTTTCTACCGTTTCATAACCACTCGTATTATATACAATCGGAAGTATTAAGCCATTTTTATGTGCAATATCCAAAGCCTCAATAATTTGATATACATAATGTGTAGGGGTAACAAGATTAATATTTAATGCGGACTGCTGTTGCAATGCAAGAAAAATTTCCGCCAGATGCTCTACAGTTATCTCCTTACCAAAACATTTTGTACTTATATCATAATTTTGACAAAACACACAACCTAAAGTACAACCTGAAAAAAATACTGTACCGCTTCCTTTATCCCCTGAAATACATGGTTCTTCCCAAAAATGCAATGCTGCTCTTGCAATTTTCAGTTTATCATCTGCTCCGCAAAATCCTGTTTCTCCATGATATCTGTCTGCTTGGCATTGTCTTGGACAAAGACTGCATGACTGTAATTTCTCTTGCATTTTATTTCACCTCATAAATTGACAACTATACTTAATCTTAGTCTATAGTATTATCCGCAGGCTAATCTGACATTTATTCCTAGCTTGTGCTATTTTTATCCTCTTACACAGTAAGCCTACACCTTATCCTCGCCTCGGGCGGCACAATCGTTGGGGGCTCCCGCCCCCAACGAGGCGGCGTAAGCCGCCTGCGGCTCTGCGGAGCCGCATTGTGCCGCCCGAGAGCTCCCCCTCATTTTTCGACTTAATAGGAAACGGACTCTGCTGCAAAAAACATATTTAATTTAAATAAGCATAGCATATTCTATACTGCTTGTGAAGAATATAAAGAGAAAAATCCTCCTATACACACAAAGGTACAGGAGGATTTTTCTCTTGCTTTAAGAGTTAAAGCAGTTGTTGCTTATTTAATCTTTTTTACTTTTTTAATCATTTCCGGTTCAGCTGCAACAACTTGTTCAACTGTAGGTTTAATGTCTGTTTTCTTTGGTTTTTTCATCTTTTTAGGATTTTTGTCGCCCATTTGTTTACACCTCTTTTTTGTATAAATGGAGCCACCTTTTCAAGCAAAAGTGACTTCTATTATAATAAACTTTAAGCCACTGATGTTTATAGGTGATTTATAACAATTTAAGTATATCACCACTCTTATAAAATGTCAAACTTATATAAAAAAATTAAATAAAGCATAATAAAGTATTAGTACGTTTTCCCCTATTGACAAGGCAAACCCTTGGGAGTATAATAAGTAAAATTTAACTAACAGATAAACCAATGAATAAGAATAGTAAATATATGTAAGCTTTTTCAGAGAGCCGCCATTGGGTGTGAATGCGGTAAGTAAACATTTATTGAATGGACTTATGAGGGTAGGACGAAAAACTTTTTTTTAGTTTAGTAGTGCCTAACGGGAACTCTACCCGTTATCAAGTGAGCATATATGATAGTATATGGAACAAGTGGGTATGTTTTTACATACCAATTTGGGTGGTACCGCAGAAGTTGTAAGACCTCTGTCCCGACAAAATGTCGTGGACGGTGGTCTTTTTTTTATTTATTCAAAAATGAAATGAGGTACAATATTATGAAAAATATTCCACACAGAATTTATCTCTCCGAAGAACAAATCCCTCGTCAATGGTATAATCTGCGTGCAGATATGCCCGAACAGCCTGACCCAATGATAAATCCGGCAACAGGGCTTCCCGCAATTGAAAGTGACCTGTATCCCATCTTCTGCAAAGAGCTTGCACATCAAGAGCTGGACGCCGTTACACGCTTTGTGGACATTCCCGACGAAGTACTTGAATTTTATAAAATGTATCGTCCCGCACCGTTGGTTCGTGCTTATCAATTGGAAAAAGCACTTGATACACCTGCAAAAATTTACTATAAATTTGAGGGCAACAACACTTCCGGCAGTCATAAACTAAACTCTGCGGTAGCTCAGGCATACTATGCCAAGCAACAAGGTATTACAAGTCTTACCACCGAAACCGGTGCAGGACAGTGGGGTACGGCACTGTCCGAAGCCTGTGCTTTTTTCGGTATTCCTCTGAGCGTTTATATGGTTAAGGCTTCTTATCAGCAAAAACCCTTCCGCAAAGCAATTATTCAAACATTTGATGGCAAAGTCATTGCCAGCCCGAGTAATACCACCGATGCAGGCAGACGTATTTTAGCTGCAAACCCCAACACCGGCGGCAGCCTTGGTTGTGCCATTTCAGAAGCAGTTGAAGCCGCTACCACCACCCCAAATTGTCGTTATGTTTTAGGCTCTGTGTTAAATCAAGTACTGCTTCATCAATCCGTCATTGGCTTAGAAGCTAAAACCGCAATGGATTTAATAGATGAATATCCCGATATAATTATAGGCTGTGCAGGCGGCGGTTCCAATCTCGGAGGACTTATCGCACCTTTTATGGGTGATAAGCTATGCGGTAAAACAAACCCACGCATTATTGCTGTTGAACCTGCGTCCTGTCCTTCACTTACCCGAGGCAGATATGCGTATGATTTTTGTGATACAGGTAAAATTACACCGATTGCCAAAATGTATACCCTTGGCTGTGGATTTATTCCATCACCCAATCATTCCGGTGGCTTGCGTTATCATGGTATGTCACCAATTATCTCCAAGCTTTACCATGACGGTTATATGGAAGCCGTTTCCGTTGAACAGACAAAGGTATTTGAAGCTGCTGTCTTTTTTGCAAAGCATGAAACCATTCTTCCCGCACCGGAATCTGCTCATGCAATAAGAGCCGCAATTGATGAAGCCTTAAAATGTAAAGAAAGCGGCGAAGAAAAAACAATTTTATTCGGTTTGACCGGTACCGGCTATTTTGATATGAATGCTTATACCTCTTATCTGGAAGGAACGATGACCGACTATATTCCGACCGATGAAGATTTGCAGATAGGTTTTGACGGATTGCCCACGCTGTAATATTTTTTTATAAATAAGGCTCTGCACCTTCACTTAATTGAAAGGTACAGAGCCTTATACTGCAATTCAAGCAGAAAGCTTGAGTATTTACGATTTTATCGCCTTAAAACAAAAAATAATAAAATCCGCTAAACATTATGTTTAGCGGATTTTTTATGGTTGCGGGGGCAGGATTTGAACCTACGACCTTCGGGTTATGAGCCCGACGAGCTACCGAACTGCTCCACCCCGCGATATTGATTTGCACGCTCTTTTCGGAGTACTAAGTTATAGTACCACATCAAGGGAATAATTGCAATACCCAATTTGAAATTAATTGAGTATTGCAACATAATTCATCAATTATTCACATTTCACCCATTAAAGAGCTGTTTCTTCGCCTTTTTGTGGTTCTTCAGGCTGAGTTTCTTCTGCTTTTGTATCAGCTTCAGGTTGTTCTACCACTGTGTCACAATCACATTTCTCGTCATCACAAGCTTCTGCTTTTTCATTTGGGTGAATTTGTGTAGCATAATATTCAATATCATCGTCATCATCGTCATAAGAAAGGTCATCATCTAAATCATCGCATACAACACATTTATTGCGTTTTAAATATGCAGCCAATGCTACTAAAAGACCTGCCATTGCTACCAAAAGTGATATAATTGAAATTAATGTACTCTTTTTCATTTCTTTACCTCCGGTTATTGTTGGAATTTAAAATGTCATGTGCTATCTGCCTTATTCTCTCTGTTTTAAAATATATGCTTTAATAAAACCGTTTTTGGCTTTGTTGCCACTTACAGCTTTATTATACCCTTATTGTTTTATTATAATACGAATTTTAAAAAAGTACAACCAAAAGATAAATTTTAACAAATCAAACTTTTGCCATTCATAAATAACGATTGTGGAATATCTAAAATTTGCAGCATAGTCGGTGCAATATCAGCAAGACAGCCTGTACTGCGTAAACTGCATTTTTTACCCGCTATCATAAACGGTACCGGACTTACTGTGTGTGCTGTATGTGGACTTCCATCTTCATCATACATCTGTTCTGCATTGCCATGGTCTGCGGTAATTATAAGTACCCCATCACTTTTTTCCATCTGCTTTGCTACTCTGCCAACACATTCATCTATTATTTCAACTGCTTTTACTGTTGCATCATAATTCCCCGTATGTCCTATCATATCACAGTTTGCATAGTTTAAAACTATTACATCAAATTCTCCGCTTGCTATCGCCTCAATTACTTTATCTGTTACCTTATATGCACTCATTTCAGGTACTGTGTCATATGTCGGTGCCTGCGGTGATGGTACTAAGATACGTTTTTCACCCTTAAACACTGTTTCTTTTCCGCCATTAAAGAAAAATGTTACATGAGCATATTTTTCGGTTTCGGCTATTCTAAGCTGTGTCATTCCGCATTTTGAAACCATTTCTCCAAAAGTATCTTTTAAATCATTTGGTTTAAATGCCACCTCTACATTCGGCATAACTGCATCATATTGTGTCATGCAAACATAGTTGAGATGGAAAAAACCTTTTGCTCGTTCAAAACCGTCAAATTCAGGGTCAACAAATGCTCTGGTAATTTCACGAGCTCTGTCGGGACGAAAATTAAACAGAATTACTCCGTCATCAGCTGATATTGTTCCCGTTTTACTGCATATAAACGGTTCAATAAATTCATCTGTGGTTTGCTGTTCGTAGCTGTCCTCCACTGCTTGTACCGGATATGGGTGATATTCACCTTTACCAAGCACCATGGCATCATAAGCTATCTTTACTCTGTTCCAACGATTATCTCTGTCCATAGCATAATAACGTCCCACAACCGTTGCAATCTCACCCAGTTTAAGCTGTTCAAGCTTGTCTAAAAGCGAACTGACATAGTTTTTACCGGATGCAGGTGAAACATCACGTCCATCAAGAAAACAGTGTATATATACCTTTTTAAGCCCCTGTGCCTTTGCCAAGTCAAGCAAGGCATATAAATGCTTCGTATGACTATGTACCCCACCATCACTTAACAAGCCCATTAAATGCAGAGCCGTACCTTGTTTTTTACAACTTTCCATACATTTTAATATGGCTTCATTGTTAAAAAAATCTCCCGTATCAATTGCTTTTGAAATTCGTGTAAGCTCTTGATAAACTATTCTGCCTGCTCCGATATTTGTATGTCCCACCTCTGAATTACCCATCTGTCCCGACGGCAAGCCTACTTCCTCCCCCGAGGCTGAAAGCATTGTATATGGATTTTGTGCAAACAGTTTATCTATATTGGGTGTATTGGCACCAAGTATTGCATTACCCTTTTGTTTTGTTGTGTTGCCAAAACCATCTAAAATCATCAGCATAAGCGGCTTTTTCATCTTTCACTGCTCCCCAGTGTCGCTGCAATTATTTTATAAAATTCTTCTGCTTTCAGCGATGCTCCTCCAATTAAACCTCCATCAATATCTTCCATTGACAAAAGTTCTTTTGCATTGGTACCATTCATACTTCCACCATACAAAATTTGTGTTGCCGAGGCTACTGTATTATCAAATAATTCTTCAATTACCCAACGAATATAACAACATACTTCATCTGCTTGCTCCGGTGTCGCTGTTTTACCTGTACCTATTGCCCAAATCGGTTCATAAGCAATAACCACTTGTCCCATCTGTTCGGCAGTTATTCCTTTTAATGCTGCTTTTACCTGCATTGATACAACTTCTTCGGTAACACCGTTTTCACGTTGTTCAAGCTGTTCTCCGACACATATAATTGCGGTCAAATCTGCTTCAATTGCTGCTTTTGCTCTTGCATTAACTGTTTTATCTGTTTCGCCAAAATACAGTCTGCGTTCACTATGACCTACAATTACATATTCAACACCCACTTCATACAACATATCTGCTGAAATTTCGCCTGTATATGCACCATTTGTTTTCCAATGACAATTCTGTGCTCCAATTCTTATATCTGTACCTTTAGCACTTGTTATTGCTGTATCAAGGTCTGTATATGGTACACAGATAACGATATCACAATGAGCCTCTTGTTTTGTATCAATTATATTTTTAATCAGTTCTGCTGTTTCGGGACGAGTATTATTCATCTTCCAATTCCCTGCAACTAATGGTCTGCGTAATGATTTTTTCATTTTTTGTTTCCTCCTTTGTATCTAATCAATGGTAATGCTGTAGCACACTCCCTCCGTCACTGCGGTGACACC
>JAVVRS010000015.1:0-10782 GCA_036654595.1 Oscillospiraceae bacterium
AAACTATACCACCGATATTTTCCATTTACCGTTCCGCCATTTTTTAGATGCGTTTTTTCACACTGTGTCGCCCCAAAATTCTACCGTTTCAAGCCGTCCGCCACACAGGTGCGGAATTGTCCGTCGCGCGGACAATTCCGCAGCTTGCCGCCCCCACGGTGGGGCGGCAAGCGGTGCGGTGCCCCCACGGGTGGGGGCACCGCACGCCTGTGTGGCGGACGGTTTGAACCCGCAGAATCTTATCTCAGCGACTTGTTTTTTTGTACTCCCCTGCAAGATATTTGCACATCATAATATGCAGTGTACTCGAGAGTCTGTTAAGGGTCTGTACTATGTCGTTACGGGTAATTTTACCGTTTTGATAAAATGCGGTTACAGCGGCAATTTCACATTCACGCACAGCGGTTCTCACGCTGTTAAGCAGTGCATAAGCTTTACCCATTTTGTAATCAGGCAAAAGCATATATTTTACATTAAAAAATTTCATGGGATTATGTGAATATTCTCGTAGCTGAGGTATTGTAAAACCAATTATTGTTTCCTTTACAAAAGCTTCTTCCATCACATCACACCGCATCATTTCACGCAGTACACCTAAGATTTCTTCCAAATCTTCAATTAAAAGCTTACTTTCTCCTAAAATGTCAAGCTCTGTTTGTACCAAAACAAATTGTGCTTGCAAGCTGTCAAGCTTACCTCTGAAAATAATTCTCGGGTGATTTTTTGCCACCAAAAAATTAGCATAAAGCTGTGTCATATGCTCAGGTTTTTGCTCATAAAATCCTCCGCTTATATAGTCGGTATATTTTGCTGTCGGTGCTGTAGCTAATTCTTTTGTAAGCAACTGCTCCTGCTGTAAGTATGTCGGTGGTGAGCCTTTTTGGAATTTTATCTTTTTCTGTGCCAAATATTCCTTTGCGGCAGGCGAAAGAATTTTATCCTCGGCAACATAATATATTTCGGGCATGGTATCTTTTAGTTCTTCTCTCAGCATTGCCTCTGTGATAACCTTCAAATCGGCTCACCTCCAAAACAAATTTATTCTATAATTTTAGTTCTCGGCAAAATACTTTCCACTTCATCATGCGGTCGTGGTATAACATGAACCGAAATAAGCTCTCCTACACGTTCAGCTGCCGCCGCACCGGCATCTGTAGAGGCTTTTACAGCACCTACATCACCTCTTACCATAACCGTTACCAAACCGCCGCCTGCATATTCTTTACCAATAAGCTGAACATTAGCCGCTTTTACCATTGCGTCAGCGGCTTCTATTGCACCTACCAAACCTTTGGTTTCTATCATACCCAATGCTTGCATCATAGCCATAGTATTTATTCCTCCTGTGTTTTAATTATTCTGCATTTTTTCTATAATCATTTTTACAATATTATCCACATCAATTGTTGTCACAGTACTTGTGCCTGTATTCACCTTGGTATCACGACGAATATCGTCTAAATCTCTTATGCCATGTGCTACCTTGCGAATATTCATCAAATTCAGCGGGCCTACATTTTCCGAGGTTGAACTACCACCTACCGCACCGCTTCCCAAAGTATATGACGGCATTAAATAGGTAGTTGCACCAACGCCTCCGAGTGCTCCGGCTGTGTTTACCAAAAATCTTGATACAGGTACTCTTGTTGCAAAATATTCTATAATTTCTTTATTTTTACTGTGTATCATAAAGGTATGCCCTGCACCCTCATAATTTAGGATTTCCACGCAACGCTTACATACTTCTTTGTAATTTTCGGCAGTATAAAAACCTAAAATAGGTGCAAGCTTTTCGTTTGAATATGGGTGTCCGACACCCACACCGCTTTCCTCTGCTACCAAAACTTTTGTATCTTTGGGAATTTCTATCTCGGCAAGCTGTGCTATTACCTGTGCTGTTTTACCCACAATTGCAGGGTTCATTGTACCATTGGCTCTGAGGATAAATTTACCTAATTTATCAGCTTGTTCTTTGCTTAAAAAATATGCTCCCTGCGACTGCATTTCATTTTTTACCGCTTCTTTCATGTCGGGCTCGGTAATTACCGACTGTTCCGAGGCACAGATTGTACCGTTATCAAAAGTTTTACTGTCAATAATACGTTTAACGGCTTGTTTTAAATCTGCTGAACGCTCAATGTATGCAGGGCCGTTGCCGGGGCCGACACCAATTGCCGGAGTTCCCGACGAATATGCGGCACGAACCATTGCCGAACCACCCGTTGCAAGTATCAGTTTAGTATCTTTATGCTTCATCAAAGCCTCGGTTGCTCCTGCGGTTGGAATACTTATACATAGCACTAAATCTTCGGGGCCGCCTGCCTGTGCAATTGCATCACGCAATATTCTTACCGTTTCCAAAATACATTTTTTTGCGTTTGGGTGTGGTGAAAATATAATAGAATTTGCGGCTTTTATTGCTATCTGTGCTTTAAATATAACGGTTGAGGTTGGATTGGTTGAGGGTACAAGTCCTGCCACAACCCCTACAGGCACAGCAATATCCATAATTTGTTCATCTTTATTTCCTGCTATAATCCCGACTGTTTTAAGATCCTTTATTCTATCATATACTCCGCTTGAAGCAAAGATATTCTTTATTACTTTATCCTGTACCACACCAAAGCCTGTTTCTTCAACCGCCATTTCAGCCAATTTGCGTGCATATTTTACCCCTGCATCAGCAATAGCTTTTACAAGCTTATCAACCTGCGGTTGGGTCATTGCGGCTACCTGTGCTTGTGCCGCAACAGAACGTGCTATCAGTCCTCTTACCTCCTGCAAAGACAGAAGGTCTTTATCATAAAGCTGCATCAATCATCTCTCCTACTTCTAAAGTCCCGTATTTTGCTTAAAAGTTCTTCTCTTTTAGCAAATTTAATCTGTTTTGGTGTTATATTATCAAGCTTCATTCGACGTGCCGCACTTCTAAGCTGTACTACTTTAAGTTTTGCAAGCTCATCTTCGCTCATGCTCTGTACATCTACGCTTGATTTGAGCGGTGATGTCGCACGCTGTGCCGGCGATATAGTCGGCATGGTGGGCGGCGGAGCCGCAGTGGGAGGAGGCTTGGGCGGTCGCAGCATTGTCATTACTCCGTTGGCAGGACGAGGTATTACATGAACACTGTGTATCTTGCCAACCTGTTTTGCAGCTGCTTTTGCCGCATTGCTTGCCGCTTGTACTGCATCTACATCACCTGTGAGCAGTATCGTTACCAAACCGCCTTTTGTTTTTTCCAAACCAAACAAATTTACCTGTGCTGCTTTTAAGGCACTGTCTGCCGCCTGTACCGCTGTAAGATAACCATAAACTTCAATTAAACCCAAAGCTTTATTCATATGCACAGATTAAACTCTTGGGTTTTCCGCCACAAATTCCACCGCTGTGGCGAACGCATCACAGGCGGCTCTGCAAGCAGACTGACTTCCCGTAAGCAAACCGCCGCCAAAGTTTGTTTCCGAGGGCGGAGCATAGAATACACACATCTTCACATCTGCCGCTTTGAGTGCGGCGTCCAAACCATACATAGCTTCAAGAGGAGGTGCAATTAAATAAGCCAGTGCTTCACCCTCCGCAATTCCTGCACCGGCTGAAAGATAACTTCCTGTACGTGAAATGCAATGTGCAAAATAAGGAATAGTTCCATCATCATTTGCACTTACAAAATGAGCTGTATTTTCAATCACCTGTACAGCGGCTGAAAGACCGCTTCTTACCTCGGCAGGGCTAGGGCCTGCTATAATCCCTATTATTTCACCTGCCAACTTGGTAGAGGCATTAGCCGCACCTGCATAAAAGCTTTTGGCATAAATCACCTTTACATCAGCGGCTTTGGTAGCTTCATCAAGTGCTGTGTAGGTTACGTCGTCACAGTCGGTGGTAATAAGCCCAACCGATTTATGCCCCGAGGTAAGACCCAACTCTTTTGCAAGGTCGGGTGAAACATTTGGTATGATTTTTGTCGCAAGCACAGTTGTTTTAACTATATCTCTTTTCATTGTTTAGTCCTCCCTAATTTATTACAGCTTCAAATCTGTGCCGCTTGCTTTTTTCTCAAGCATAAGCTTAATAATTTCTGCTATATGTGCACCTGCTTCAACTGCCGCCGTCCCTGCATTATGAATGTTGGATACCACCGTTCTTCTTGCTTCGGGCATATTGACTGTCGCTTTATATGCAATATAAGCACTCATTGATTCCGCTGTAATAAGCCCCGGTCGTTCACCTATCAAAACACAGGTAACTTGTGCTCCGGTAATTTCGGAAATCTCGTCCATAGCCCCAACACGCCCAAGCTTTACAAAAAACGGTGTACCCACATCAATGTTATAGCTTTCCAGCCCCTGCATAATTGCAGGTAGCAAGTCCCCTACATTTGCCGCTACAGAAGCTGAACTGAGCCCGTCCGAAACATAAATCTGTACAGTCGGATTTTTTTTACATTTTTCTTTTACAAGCTTTACACCTTCGGGGTTTAGTTTTTTACCAAGGTCGGGGCGTGTAAGATACATATCCTTATTTTCACACATTGTTTGTACTGTAAACAGTCCCATTTTTTCAACAAAAGCTTCATCTACATCTGAAAAAACCGCATCTTGTGCCGCTGAATGGTCTGCTCTGAAACGCAGCATTGTTTCTGTTTTATATCTTGCACCTGCTTTACCTATTCCGATACGACTTGGGGTATGTTGTTTCAGTTCAAAGAAAGCTTCACCATTTACGGGATTTTTTACAAGATATTGTTTTTTAAGGTCAACCTCGGTTATATCATCAATACAGCCTGCTAAATCTATTTGTTGAGTAGGTTTTGCTACCGGAGTACTGCCAATATCGCTTACTATACCTTTGTTTGGCGAAACACTGTCTGCACCGATATTCATCTCTGAAAGCACCTGCTCAATTATTCTTTTTAATTCTTTTTGTTCAACCATTTTAAATTCTACCTCCTTACTTCAAAAATACCGACGCATCTCCTGCCAACTCGGTTAGCTTGCCATCTTTTGAGAAACCCATCTTTTCCAACCATTTATCAAACTGCGGTGTTGTTCGCAAACCAAGTATCTCTCTTATTGCCGCCGATTCACGATATCCTGTTGTTTGATACATAAGCATACAGTCATCACCATGCGGTATACCCATAATATAGGTGCACCCTGCGGTTGCAAGCAGCATTGCCAAATTTTCAATATCATTTTGGTCGGCTTTCATATGGTTGGTATAACAAGCATCACAACCCATTGGTATTCCGCTGAGTTTACCCATAAAATGGTCTTCAAGCCCTGCACGAATTACCTGTTTTGAGTCATATAAATATTCGGGGCCTATAAACCCAACAACAGTATTTACTAAGAAAGGATTATACTTTTTAGCAAAACCATAACATCTGGCTTCCATTACAACTTGGTCACAGCCATAATGTGAATTTGACGAAAGCTCTGAGCCTTGTCCTGTTTCAAAATACATTACATTAGGTCCTGTACAGGTTCCACGTTCAAGCATCATTGCCTGTCCCTCATCAAGTTGCTTTGCAGTAAGTCCAAATGCTTCATTACCCTTTTGCGAGCCTGCAATTGACTGAAACATTAAATCCATTGGTGCATTATAT
Organism: Oscillospiraceae bacterium; assembly: GCA_036654595.1. Classification (GTDB taxonomy): domain Bacteria; phylum Bacillota; class Clostridia; order Oscillospirales; family Ruminococcaceae; genus RGIG7389. The sequence continues at coordinate 5,609 of JAVVRS010000015.1, forward strand.
TTTGTTATTGCGTCCATCTGTGTAGATACATGAGCAAGTACACAAATTTGTGTGGGTATATCCCATTTCTTTTTAAACTCATCAAAGCTTTTTAGTATTCTTGCAACACTTTCAACCGAATCATCAACAGGATTTAACCCAAGTAAAGCATCACCGCAGCCATAACTAAATCCTTCCATTACAGATGCCATAATTCCTTTTGGGTCATCTGTAGTGTGGTTAGGCTGTAATCTTGAGGAAAATGTACCCGGTAAACCTACTGTCGTATTACAATGAGCAGTAACGGTAATTTTTTTTGCGGCATAAATAAGGTCAAGGTTACTCATGAGTTTACAAACCGACGCTACTATTTCACTTGTAATTCCTCGGCTTGCTCTTGCTATCATATCTCCTGTAGTATTTTCATCAAGCAACCATTCACGAAATTCCGCTACTGTCATATTTTTAAACTCATTATATATAGGTTCATTTACAGCATCTTGTATTATTCGTGTAATCTCATCTGTTTCATAAGGCACAGCCGGATTATTTCTAATATCCGCAAGTGTAATATGTGACAATACAATCTTTGCCGCCACTCTTTGTTCTGCCGTTTCTGCTGCAATACCCGCTAATTTATCCCCTGATTTTTCCTCATTTGCTTTTGCCATTACCTCCATCAAGGATTTAAACTCATAAACCTGACCAAACAATTTTGTCTTTAATATCATCTGTTTATCTCTCCTTATTTATACCGTTTAAGCTTTCCGTTTTTTTAAAGCTTTACTGCAATCTTTGGCTTCGGGGCGGTCGGCTCGCTGCTCGGCTTCGCCGAGCAGCGGCGGCGGCTTCGCCGCCTTGGCGGACGCAAAGCGTCCGCCTGCCGACCGCCCCGAATGCCGACGATTTCAGTAAAGCTAAAGGTTGAATACCAACGTCTTGATTACTACAGGTACTACACGGGCATCTGCAATAGCATCACCAATGTCAATGTAATCTCCGTTCATAGCTTTAATACCATCTATACAAATTACACTGTGCCGATTTTGAAGTATAACATTAATAGCGTTCCCAACTGCTTTGGCAATATCAGCCTCAAGAACAATAATTAAGATTTTTTTATCAATAAGCAGTTGTTTTGTACCCTCAACAATTGCTTTTGCCAGGGTTTGAATATCCGAAAAACTTTTGTAACCGTTACCGCTCATTGCCACCGCAACTTGCTCTATGCTGTCTTCTGTGCGGTAAAGTGATAATTGCGTCTTGATTGAATTTACTATACCGTCCGCTGTTTGTTCCTCTTGCTGTGAAACCTTGAGTATTGGAACATTTTTAATTGGCAGCTTATCTCTTGCATACGATATGGTGCTTCCGCTTATTTCGGTAGTGTGAGTGCCTGCACCTACCACCGTTGCACGAATTGTTTCATTCCCTTTAAATAGCTTGAGTTTTTTCAGTAAATTACCTTTTGCAATCTCTTGTCCCAAAATCACACCTATATCGCCATACTTATAAAGCTGCTCACATTTGGGGTTATAAATACTGTCTGCAACACCGCCCGAAAAGGTTACCCCATCTATCTTTATATCATCAGGCAGCCCATGACCATTGTTAGTATAAAGCTCATCTGTGGCTATATCTTTTGGCTGCACACCCAAAGCTACCGACAAGCTGCTTGACATAAGGCGACAAATTGCTCTTATTTTATCCTCCTCCGCAACATCTCCAACCGCTATTTTAATACCGTTTTGTTTTGCAAGCTGTTCTGTCTTAGCATAAATGTAGGTAATTTTTTTTGTGGCTTTATCAATTTTAATCAGTCTGCCGCCAATATCCAAACAACAAACTCCTGCCATATTGCCTTTGTCAAATACCGAAATATTACTTGTACCTCCGCCTATATCCAAGTTTGCCAAGGTAAGCCTTTTTTCTTTTGAAAGCTTATCTGTACCTGTTCCTCTGCCCGATAGCACCGACTCCAAATCCGGACCTGCGGTAGCAACAACAAAATCTCCGGCAAAGCCGCTCAACATTTGAAGCACTTGATTGGCATTTTGTTTTCTTGCAGTTTCTCCTGTAATAATCACTGCACCTGTTTGAACCATTTCGGGCTGTATCCCTGCATTGTTGTATTCTTTTGCAATAATTTCTCTTACTGCCTCTGCATCAATTTCAGTCTGTGATAACAGCGGTGTAAAATATATTTCACTGCGATAGATAACTTCTTTATCAACAATTGTAATTCTGGGCACTGTGTAACTGCTTGCTAAATTTTCAATTGTAAGCTTGCTGAAAATAAGCTGTGTTGTTGAAGTCCCTATATCTATACCAACGCTCAGAATAATCTCTTGCAAAATTGTTCGCCTCTTTCGTCAAAAATTATCCGTTTCATCTTCCTGTAAATAAAACACCAGTTCTTCTATCCCTTGACCGCTTACACTGCTCACCGTAAACATTTTCTCTGTGCCTGCCAATTTCAGTGTCTGCTTTGCATTTTGAATTGCCATATCACTTGCTATATCACTTTTGGTAATTACTCCTATACATGGTTTAGTAAACATCTGTGATAACATTGGTGCAAACATATTTTGTTCCTCTGTAGCATCAAGTACAAACAAAATAATATCCGCATCTACCGCTGTAATGGTTAAAGCTCTGTATAAATTGCGTTGTTCAAGATATTCTCCGGGGGTATCAATTATATCGCTGCCAATAAATTCAATTGCCTGTGTCTTTTTATAGCTAAGACTTTCTCCCATAATTTTTTGACAAAGAGTAGTTTTACCTGCCGCTCTTGTACCAATCAACATTATTCTTTTCATAATATTTCCCTTACGTTCTTGTCAGCGGTGCTTTTGTAAATCCAAGCATATCTCCAAGTACCGTCATTATCTCCTGCAAAGCCGCTTCCACTGCCGAAACATCACCTGTAATCACAAGAGAACCGCTAAACCTGTCTACAAAGCCAATCGTTACATCAGCCGCTTTTGTCGCTACATCAGAGGCTATAATCGCACCTTCACTCGGTGTTATTGTCAATATACCTATTGCTCCGCCATTTTCATTAAGCCCAAGCTTTTTATATATCTGCACATTTGGGTTAGCTATCAAATGTGCTAAGGTTACCTGTTTGCCCGGCACAAATTCTTGTATTATACGTTTCTTTTCATCAAGCTCAATCATATTTTTTCCTCTCCGTAAGCCGATAAAAACATCTCCTTAATTTGCATTGCCGTACAAGGTCGTGGGTTAGTTTTGGTACATCTATCCTCCAATGCAATCAGTGATATTTCATCAAGCTGTTTGATAAAGGAAGCTTTTTCAACACCTGCTTCCGCTAAGGTTTTAGGCATATTTATTTCACCGAGCAGTTTGTTTATTCCTTTTATGAGATTTACCGTACTTTGACGGTTTGTAGTTGCACCAAGCCCTGCTATATGTGCCAATGCCGCATATCTTGATATTATTTTAGGATTTATGCTGTTGTCTGAAATTCCTGCATTAAATGCAGTTACATATGGCAAGAGAATACCGTTTGCTCTGCCATGCGGTAATTTTGTTCTTGCCCCGAGTATGTGAGCCATACTGTGATTAATCCCAAGTGAAGCATTGTCAAACGCCATGCCTGCAAGACAGGACGCATGGTGCATTGCCTTTCTTGCCTCTGTATCATTAGGTGTTTTTACCGCTTTTACCAACCATAAAAATGCCAGTTGAAACGCTTTTTCGGCAAGTGCATCTGAAAAGTCATCTGCTTCTGTAGAAAGGTAAGCCTCAATTGCATGGGTAATTACATCTATTCCGGTATCCGCTGTAACTGATGGCGGTACACTTACCGTTAATGTTGGGTCAAGTACTGCGTAATCAGGTAAAAGGTTTTGGTCTACCATAGGATATTTTATCTTTTTTTCATTGTCTGAAATTACCGCAAACCGTGTTACCTCCGAGCCTGTTCCGCTTGTGGTGGGAATTGCAATAAACGTACATTTTGTAAGCCCCGAAGTTTTTTTTGCAAAGTAAGTGATTGCTTTTGCGGCGTCAATTGCCGAGCCTCCGCCAAGAGCAATTATTAAATCCGGCGGAAAGCTTGAAATAATTTCTATGCCTTTTGTAATAATATCAATATCGGGGTCGGGAGTTATCTGTGAAAAAATTTTATATGCTATATTTTCTGCTTCAAGCTGCTTTGTAATATAATCTGTTTTACCGCTCTCCGCCATAAATTTATCCGTTACAATAAACACTCGCTCAAGTCTGCCTGTTAAAGCTGTAAAATCAGGTTTTTCAAGGATAATTTTTGTTTTTATGCTAAATGTATTCATCTGTAGTTCCTCCTGCAAAAGGTAAGCTTGACAATTGTTTTATTTACTCCCATATATTATTTGCCAAGAAAATATCTACTATACATTTTTTGAATATGCAAAAAGCCCTGTGCATTTTTTCAAACGCACAGGGCTTTAAATAAGCTTGTTATCAGTTTTCTGCTATCCCATATTTTTGTTTTATCCGCTCAAGCTTTTTTATCATTGGTTTTGCAAGTATAAATAAAAATGCTACCGTTGAAACAGCGTGTATTGCATCAAAAGGCAAACCTGCAACACAGGACGCAATCAACATTTGAAACGTAACCGTTTCTGAAAAGGTAAGCGCCGAGGAAATATTCATTATAATCCCAAAAATCGCCATGGTACTCACTGCTCCGAAGATACAAAGCATTGTTTTTGTCTTAGGTAATCTGCCTTCTTTAAATAAAATTCCCGCTAAAAATCCAATTATTCCAAATGCAAACATCTGCCATGGTGTCCATGGTCCCTGTCCGGCAAAAAAATTAGATACAAACGCCGTCAATGCACCCATTAAAAATCCACTCTCTGCTCCAAGCGACACACCTGTAATAATTACAAGTGCTACAATCGGTTTTACCTGCGGAAACATAAAAAATGCGGCTCTGCCTGCAACTGCAATTGCCACAAGTACTGCAATTATAACAATTTCTCTTGCTTTTGGTTTTCTGCTTTCAAAAATCATAAAAAACGGTATCAATGTATAAATAATTATAAGCAAACTGATTATGTAATATTTTCGTCCGTCAAAAACCATTGTTCCAAGCATAATAGTAACAGGTATAACTATCAATATAAGTACAACCGAAGCAATCTTCTTTAAGCTTGTTCTGTCGGGCTTTGCATACATAA
>JAVVRS010000016.1:0-10770 GCA_036654595.1 Oscillospiraceae bacterium
TCAATAAATGTGAATTTGACAAAAAATATAATTTTAGATTATAAAAGCATTTTTTCGGAAATTACAGCACATATGGAGGCGGCAAATACTGTACAAGCATATTTTGACCATCTGTATACCGAAATTGTGACGAAAGAAATGCAGGAACAGTGTGCGGCTGTTTTTAGTCGTGATTCATTGTTGCGGCAGTTTGCAAATGGCACAACCACCTTGTCTTTGGAAGTGACAAGAAAGATTGCAGGACGAAGATATTGGACGATTATGACCATTCACATGATGAAAAAAGAAAATAATGAAATTGTTGCTTTTTTATATTCTACAGATGTCACCAATGAACGTACCATGCAAAATATTATGAATGCTATTGCAAAAACCGACTATGATTTTTTGGTTATGATAGATGCCGTAAGAAATTCAGCAGTTCGTTACAGCAAAAAACCCCTCAAAAACACATATGCCGACGAAAGTGAGAACTTTGAAGCGGAAACACAGGAATATGTGCGAAATTTTATCTGTCAAGAAGATGTTGCTCGTGTTATAAATGAAATTACAATAAAAAATATTATTGCCCGGCTTGATGAACATGAAACACACAGTATTTTTTATTCGGTACCAAATTTAAAAGGGACAACGGACAAAAAACAACTTAGGTTCAGTTATATCAATCGTGAACTGAAAAGCATTTTAATGACAAGGATAGATATTACCGCAGCGGTTGAGGAACAAGAAAGAAGAAATCAAGAGCTTGTTGCCGCAGTTGAAATGGCAGAACACGCCAATGCAGCAAAATCAGAGTTTTTATCTCGTATAAGCCATGAAATAAGAACGCCTATGAATGCCATTATGGGTATGGATCAATTGGTATTACAGCATATGGACGATAAGGTGTTTATCAGTGACTGTATTGAAAAATCACAATATGCTTCACGTTATTTATTACAATTGCTCAATGATATTTTAGATATGTCAAAAATTGAAAGCGGTAAAGTAATGCTTAAAAATGAAGTCATGGTGTGTCAGCGTTTATTGGACGCTATTAATACTATTATAGGAACACAGGCAGCTAACAAGGGCGTTGAGTATATTGTTACACGGTTTGAGGGCTGTAAGAATAGCTATTTGGGTGATGAAGTCAGACTTCAACAAATTTTAATCAATATTCTTTCAAATGCCGTTAAATTCACACCTAAAGGAGGAACGGTAAGCCTTACTATTTCACAGGTTTCCGCAAATGAAAAAGAAGTAATCATCTGTTTTACCGTAAAGGATACCGGAATTGGAATAAGCAAAGCATTTTTGCCGGATATTTTTAAGCCGTTTTCTCAAGAACATAACGGAACACGTTCGGGTTATGGCGGAAGTGGTTTGGGATTGGCAATATCTCAAAATCTGGTAAACCTTATGAAAGGAAGTATTTTGTTAGAGAGTGAAGTCGGTAAAGGTACTTCTTTTTATGTGCAAATTCCTTTTGGTATTCCAACCGACGCCGATATAGAATATACGGCAGAAAGCATTGCCGAAAATAATGAAGCTTATGATTTCAGCGGAAAGAGATTTCTGCTGGTAGAGGACCATCAGCTTAATATAATGGTGGCTAAAAAATTGTTGGAATTTAAAAAAGCTACAGTAGATGTTGCTGAAAATGGGCTTATAGGGGTTACAATGTGTGCCAATGCTACTGAATATGACCACTATGATGCTATACTTATGGATATAAGAATGCCTGTAATGGACGGGCTGGAGGCAGCTGAAAAGATTAGAAATGCAGACAGTGTATGGACAAAAACCGTACCTATAATTGCAATGTCGGCAAATGCCTTTGATGATGACGTCATAAAATCAAAAAATTCAGGTATGAATACACATCTGGCAAAGCCTATTGAAGCGGAGCTGTTATATCAGACATTGTACGAGTTGATGAACGGTAAGCCGTAAAATTGACAGTTATATTACAGCAGGGCAATAAACTGCTTTAGATAATACAAAAAACACAGGAGATGGTTTTCACCATCTCCTGTGTTTTAGTTTGCTCTTTTTTATGCAGATAAATTTACCGAGATATAATCTTTATACAATCTTAATACAATCCATGCTTACATTAATACCATCTTGAAATATAATCTGTTAAATTTATATTATAAATAAACAGGAGGTAATGTGTAATGACAATACTTATTTTAGCGATTGGTATGGTAGCAACCGCACTTTTGATTTATTATATTGTGATTTTAATGAGAGGTGATAAGCAATGATGGGAACAACTTTACAATATATACTTTATCTTGCAGTGCTTGTGATTTTAGCAGTTCCGTTAGGTGCGTATATTGCAAAGGTAATGAATGGTGAGAAAACATTTTTATCAAAAATTATTTTACCGTTTGAGAAAGCAATTTATCGTATACTGCGAATAAAAAGCGGTGAGGAGATGACAGCAAAAAAATATACTCTCAGCACCTTGGCTTTTTCGGCTGTAAGCCTTGTAGTATTGTTTTTATTGCAGCTTATACAAGGCGTTTTACCATTTAATCCACAGCATTTAGGGGGAGTAAAATGGGATTTGGCTTTTAATACGGCGGTAAGTTTTGTAACCAATACAAACTGGCAAGCATATAGCGGTGAAAGCACACTCAGTTATTTGACACAAAGCTTAGGGCTTACGGTTCAAAATTTTGTGTCGGCAGCAGTGGGAATTGCAGTTTTATTTGCACTTATTCGTGGTATTGTCAAGGTGAAAAGTGATGGGCTAGGCAACTTTTGGGTAGATATGACAAGGATTATACTACATATTCTTATACCGCTGAACCTGGTAATTTCACTTTGTCTTGTTGCCGGCGGTGTGGTTCAAAGCTTTAGAGCAGCCGAAACGGTTTCACTTTTAGAACCGCTTGCAGTTACGGAAAACGGAGAAATAATTGAAAATGCAGTGATTGATGTTGAGAAAAACACCGTAACGGTGAATGGAAATATTGTCACCGATGCAGAGATTATAACGGAACAAATTGTACCGCTCGGACCTGCTGCAAGTCAGGTGGCAATTAAGCAAACCGGTACAAACGGCGGTGGATTTTATGGTACAAATGCGGCACACCCACTTGAAAATCCAAATTCATTCACCAATATTATAGAGATGATTTCATTATTGCTTATACCGGCGGCATTATGTTTTACTTTTGGTAAAAATGTAAAAAACAAAAAACAAGGCATAGCAATCTTTATGGCAATGTTTATCTGTCTTGTTGCAGCATTGTCGGTAATTGCAGTAAATGAACAGACAGCAACACCGCAGCTTGCTCAAGACGGAGCGGTTGATATAACAGCAGTTAATCAAGCCGGTGGCAATATGGAGGGCAAAGAAGCTCGCTTTGGTATTGCAACATCTTCAACATGGGCAACATTTACAACAGCAGCGTCAAATGGTTCGGTTAATTCAATGCACGACAGCTATACACCACTTGGCGGAATGGTTACAATGCTGCAAATGCAGCTTGGAGAGGTAATTTTCGGCGGTACGGGTTGTGGGCTTTACGGTATGCTTAGTTTTGCAATTTTAACTGTATTTATAGCAGGGCTTATGGTTGGGCGTACACCTGAATTTTTGGGCAAAAAAATTGAACCGTTTGAGATGAAATGGGCAGTTATAGTTTGTTTGGCAACACCTGTTGCAATTTTAGTTGGCAGCGGTGTGGCGGCGGCGGTACCGCAGGTAGCGGCGAGCTTGCACAACGGTGGAGCACATGGATTTTCGGAATTATTATATGCCTACACCTCAGCGGGAGGAAACAATGGCTCTGCATTTGCAGGCTTTAATGCAAACACTGTATTTTTAAATATAACACTTGGACTTTCAATGTTGTTTGCTAGATTTATTCCAATTATAGGAACATTAGCAATTGCAGGCAGTCTTGCAAGTAAAAAGAAAATTGCAGTAACCGCAGGTACACTTTCCACTACGAATGGATTATTTGTATTTTTGCTGATATTTGTAGTTCTTTTAATTGGTGCTTTGAGTTTCTTTCCGGCATTGGCACTCGGCCCGATTGCAGAATTTTTTGAAAGTATCGCATAAGGAGGTTCTTAATTATGGCAGTAAAATCAAACAATATTCTTTCCGATAAAAAAATGATTATAAGAGCAATAAAAGATTCTTTCATAAAATTAAACCCCAAAGTACAGGCACAAAATCCTGTTATGCTCTTAGTTTATGTAGCAGCTGTTCTCACCGGTATTATCTGGGTAATATCTTTGTTCGGCTTAAAAGATGCAGATTCGGGGTATACTTTTGCAATTGGAATTATTTTACTTTTCACCGTTTTATTTGCAAATTTTGCGGAAGCAATTGCAGAAGGCAGAGGTAAAGCACAAGCGGACTCATTGCGTGCCGCCAAAAAAGATGTGGAAGCACATATTATACCATCAATCACACAAAAGGACAGTGTAACAAATATATCATCATCACTATTAAAAAAAGGCGACCTCGTGCTTGTAAAAGCAGGCGAACAAATACCTGCCGACGGTGAAGTTGTTGATGGTGCGGCATCTGTTGATGAAAGTGCCATAACCGGAGAATCAGCCCCTGTTATACGAGAAAGCGGCGGTGACCGAAGTGCAGTAACAGGCGGTACATTGGTGCTTTCTGATTGGATTGCAGTAGAGGTTACAAGTGAAGCGGGCGAAAGCTTTCTTGATAAAATGATTGCTATGGTTGAAGGTGCCTCACGCAAAAAAACACCAAATGAAATTGCTTTGCAAATTTTTCTTATAGCATTATCTATTATCTTTATTTTAGTTACAATGTCACTTTATACTTATTCAGCATTTTCAGCAAAGCTTGCAGGTGTACCAAATCCCACCTCAATAACTACACTTGTTGCATTGCTTGTATGTCTTGCACCAACTACAATTGGGGCACTGCTATCGGCAATCGGTATTGCGGGTATGAGTAGATTAAACAGTGCAAATGTGCTTGCAATGAGTGGGCGTGCCATTGAAGCCGCAGGCGATGTGGATATTTTAATGCTTGATAAAACAGGTACCATTACTTTAGGTAATAGACAGGCAGCGGAATTTATTGCCGTTGATGGTACAGATGACCTTGAACTTGCAGATGCGGCACAGCTTTCCTCACTTGCGGACGAAACACCGGAGGGCAGAAGTGTTGTAATTTTAGCAAAAGAAAAATTCAATCTCAGAGGCAGAAACCTTTCTGAAAAAGGAATGTCATTTATTCCTTTTACAGCAAAAACCCGTATGAGCGGTGTGGATTTTGACGGTAATGAAATTCGTAAAGGTGCGGCAGAAGCTATAAAAGCATATGTTGAGGAAAATGGTGGTATTTACAGTAAAGAATGTGATACAGCGGTAAAGAGCATTTCAAATCAAGGCGGTACACCGTTGGTAGTCACCAAAAATCATAAAGTATTAGGAGTAATTCATCTTAAAGATATTATTAAACAAGGTGTACAGGAAAAATTTGCCGACCTTAGAAAAATGGGTATAAAAACCATTATGATTACAGGAGATAATCCGCTTACTGCGGCGGCGATTGCAGCTGAAGCAGGGGTAGATGATTTTCTTGCCGAAGCAACACCGGAAGCAAAACTGCAAATGATAAGAGATTTTCAGGCGGCAGGACATCTTGTGGCAATGACAGGAGATGGCACAAATGATGCACCGGCATTGGCACAAGCTGATGTTGCCGTTGCTATGAATACAGGTACACAAGCGGCAAAAGAAGCCGGAAACATGGTTGACCTTGATTCTTCACCGACAAAACTGATTGATATTGTACGAATTGGCAAACAGCTTTTAATGACAAGAGGAAGTCTGACAACATTTTCAATTGCAAATGACCTTGCAAAATACTTTGCAATTATTCCGGCATTGTTTCTTGGTCTTTATCCGGGGCTTGCCGCACTGAATATTATGGGACTTTATTCACCGCAAAGTGCAGTATTGTCGGCGATTATCTATAATGCACTGGTTATTATAGCGTTAATTCCATTGGCATTGAAAGGTGTAAAATATCGTGAGGTATCAGCAGGTAAGCTGCTTGTAAGAAATCTTTTAATATACGGTGTGGGTGGACTTATTGCACCATTTATCTTTATTAAAATGATTGATATGCTCCTAGTTGCTTTTCATTTTGTTTAGGAGGGATAATTTATGAACTCAATAAAATTCATTTTGCAACGCTCTGCTTTAATGCTCTTGATATTTACCGTTATTTGTGGTGTACTTTACACAACAACAGTAACTGCCGCAGCACAACTGCTTTTCCCACGACAGGCAAACGGCAGTATTATTGAGGTAAACGGCAAAAAATATGGCTGTGAACTTCTTGGGCAAAAGTATACCGATGATACTCATATGTGGGGACGTATTATGAATATAGATACAGCAACATTTAAAGATAAAAACGGTAAAACTTTAATGTATGCCGTACCCTCAAACCTAAGCCCTGCAAGCAAAGAATATGAAGCTATTGTGACTGAGCGGGTAGCAATGATAAAAGCTGCAAATCCTACTATGTCACAAACGGCAATACCGGTAGATTTAGTGACCTGTTCAGGCAGCGGACTTGACCCTCATATCTCAAAAGCTGCCGCTGAATATCAAATTGCAAGAATTGCAGCCGCTTCCAATAAGTCTGAGAAAGATATCAGAGCAATAGTTGAAAGGTGTACCGATGGTAAATTATTAGGTGTATTTGGTGAAGAAACTGTAAATGTACTTGAAGTGAATTTAATAATTGATGGTATTTTACGTTAGCTTGCGGCGTTGCTCGGGGCGGCACAATACGGCTCGCAGAGCCGTCGGCGGCGGCAACCGCCGCCGCAGCGGGCAACCGCAGGTTGCCGCTGATTGTGCCGCCACGAGCAAACTGAGGGCGGGCAAATAGAATAAAACAAAGTTGGGAGTGACTGTAATGAGTGAAGCTAGAGGAAATCCTGATGAATTGCTTAAAAAGATTAATGATGAAAACAATGCAAAATTTGGGGGACATTTAAGGATATTTTTCGGATATGCCGCAGGTGTCGGCAAAACCTATGCCATGCTTAAAGCGGCTCATGTGGCACAAAAACACGGATTAGATGTAGTTGTAGGATATATTGAGCCACACACAAGACCGGCAACAATGGCATTGCTGGACGGCTTGGAACAGCTGCCTAATTTGACGGTGCAGCATAAAGGGATTTCACTTAAAGAGTTTGATTTGGACGAAGCAATCAAACGCAATCCAAAACTGATTTTGGTAGATGAACTTGCACATACAAATGCACCCGGTTGCCGTCATGCTAAACGATATCAAGATATTGCGGAGCTTTTAACGGCAGGTATTGATGTATATACAACGGTTAATGTACAGCATATTGAAAGTTTAAATGATATGGTAGCTTCTATTACGGGAATAATAGTACAAGAAAGAATACCCGATGCCGTATTTGATTATGCAGACCGAGTTGAATTGGTTGATATAGAACCCGAAGAATTGATTGAACGCTTAAATACAGGAAAAATTTATAAAGAAACTCAAGCAGCAAAAGCATTGGGAAATTTTTTTGATGTAAAAAATCTTGTAGCACTTCGTGAAATTGCATTAAGACGTTGTGCCGACCGAGTAAATAAGATGTCTGAAAAAGCAAGATATGGTGCAAGCGGAGATTATTATACAGATGAACATATTTTAGTTTGTTTGTCATCTTCACCGACAAACCCCAAAATTATTCGTACTGCCGCAAGAATGGCAAATGCTTTTAAAGGTGAATTTACTGCTTTATTTGTAGAAACGTCCGACTATGCGGTTATGAGTGAAGAGAATAAAACCAGACTTCATCATAATATGTGTTTAGCTGAACAGTTGGGTGCAACAATTGAAACAGTGCGTGGAGATGATATACCGTTGCAGATTTCGGAATTTGCCAGAGTTGCGGGTGTTTCTAAAATTGTACTTGGCAGAAATAATGCTGCCAGAAAATTCTTCAGAGTTACACCGTCCCTTGCCGAAAGATTAGCAACCTCTGCACCAAATCTGGATATTTATATTATTCCGGGTAAAGAAACAAAAAATTACAGAGCCATTAAAGCAAAACCCAAAAGATTTCAGTTTATATTGCCGGATATAATAAAGAGTATTGTAATGCTGGCAATTGCAACAATTGTTGGATTTATCTTTTACAACTTAGGATTTTCGGAAGCTAATATTATAACTGTTTATATTTTAAGTGTATTGATTACTGCAATTATTACAACGCAGCGAGCATACAGTTTAATTTCTTCACTTGTAAGTGTGCTTACCTTTAACTTTTTCTTTACCGTTCCAAAGTTTACTTTAAAAGCTTATGATGCAGGTTATCCGGCAACATTTTTGATTATGTTTGTTGCAGCATTTATTACAAGTACACTTGCAGTTAAAATCAAACAACATGAAAGACAAGCGGCAGAAACTGCTTACCGTACAAAATTATTATTGGAAACAAATCAGCTTTTACAAAAGGGAAAAGGTAAAAAAGCAATTGTTTCGGTAACAGCAAAACAATTGACAAAGCTTCTTGACCGAGATATTATTTTTTATCTTGTTGACAATAATGAACTTATTGCTCCTTTAATCTTTACCACAGACCAAGAAAAGCCGGAAGGTGAATATACAACAGCAAATGAAAGAGCCGTAGCAGCATGGGTATATAAAAACAATAAACACGCCGGCGCAACAACAAATACACTTGGCAATGCAAAATGTCTTTATCTTGCAGTCAGAGCAAATGATACTATATTTGGGGTTATAGGTATTGTAATGGAACATAATGCTCCGCTTGATGCTTTTGAAAACAGTATTATGCTTTCAATTTTAGGTGAATGTGCCTTAGCACTTGAAAATGAAAAAGCTATCAGCGACCGAGAACAGACCTCAATTATTGCAAAAAACGAACAATTACGAGCAAATTTATTGCGGTCAATCTCACATGATTTAAGAACGCCTCTTACTGCAATTTCGGGTAATGCCAATATTTTAATTGAAAGCGGAGAAACAATTGACGCAGCAAAAAAAACACGACTTTATACCGATATATATAAAGATTCATTATGGCTTATAAATCTTGTGGAAAATTTGCTTTCGGTAACACGCATTGAAGATGGCAGTATGAATTTGCATTTGGTTACAGAATTGATGGAAGAAGTAGTTGATGAAGCACTTCAACATATTAATCGTAACAGCAGTGAGCATAAAATCAAAGTAATTTCATCAAATGATTTAATTATGGCAAAGATGGACGCCAGATTAATTGTACAGGTAATTATAAACATTGTAGATAATGCCATTAAATATACTCCGATAAATTCCGAAATTATAATTTCAATTGCAAAACAAAATAATAAAGTATCTGTTGAAATAGCTGATGACGGTGGCGGATTATCTGATGAAGCCAAAGCACATATCTTTGAGATGTTTTATACTGCTAATACAAAGGTTGCAGACAGTCGCAGAGGAATGGGTTTGGGACTTGCACTTTGTAAATCAATTATTATTGCACATGGAGGAGAAATCTCAGTTCACGATAACAAGCCGCATGGAACAATTTTTAGATTTACATTACCATGTGAGGAGGTAATATTACATGAATAAACCGCTTATTTTAGTAGTAGAAGATGATTCGGCAGTACGCAATTTAATTGCTACAACATTGGAAACCCACGATTATAAATATTTAACTGCGGCAACAGGAGAAACAGCAATTTTAGAAGCAGTTTCTCATAATCCGGATATTGTACTGTTAGATTTAGGTTTACCCGATATTGATGGAGTTGATATAATAAAAAAAATCCGTTCATGGTCTACAATGCCAATTATTGTAATAAGTGCCAGAAGTGAAGATACCGATAAAATTGATGCACTTGATGCAGGTGCCGATGATTATCTTACTAAACCGTTTTCTGTAGAAGAACTTTTGGCAAGATTGCGTGTAACAATGCGTAGATTAAATTATATACCCACAGCCAATGGTAATATAACTTCGGAGTTTTGCAATGGTGATTTAAGGGTAGATTATGCTGCGGGGTGTGCATATATGAAAGGAAGCGAGCTGCATTTAACACCGATTGAATATAAACTATTATGTTTGCTTTCAAAAAATGTGGGTAAGGTTTTAACTCACACATATATCACACGAGAAATTTGGGGAAGTGCGTGGGATAATGATGTTGCTTCGTTGCGTGTATTTATGGCAACATTACGCAAAAAGCTTGAACCAAACGCTACGTCTGTAAAATATATTCAAACTCATGTTGGTGTTGGCTATAGAATGTTGCGTGTATAAAAACAGTATTAATATATACAGCAACAAAATTATAATATAAAAAACAGACATCATAATATATGATGTCTGTTTTTGGTGAACGATAAGGGACTTGAACCCATGACCTTATGCACGTCAAGCATACGCTCTACCAGCTGAGCTAATCGTCCATATCATTTACTATTATACAAAAATATACGATGAAATGCAATAGTCTGAAAAATATTCATTAAGAAAAGTTGAAATATAAAAAGGAATAAAAAGCCTTACAATTTATCTATTGTTTGAGTTGGTGGCTTATGGTATAATAAAACCTAAAAGGTTTCATTATATTTTATTTAAATGTCGGTGCAAGATTTTGCTCACGCAAATGCACCATGACCGATTATCCCACAATCGCTTTGCGATTATGGGATAATAAGTTTTCTTTTTGCAAGAAAGCGTATGTTTTTATGCAATTTAATTGGTTTTTGAATTG
>JAVVRS010000017.1:0-10732 GCA_036654595.1 Oscillospiraceae bacterium
TCTGGCATATTCACTCATACCATTGGTTACAACCATACCTTCTTCTGATGCCGCAGGCACTACCACGCCACCCGGACACATACAAAAGGTATATACCCCTCGGTCATTTTCACGATGTGATAATTGATACTCTCCGATTGGTAAGGCTTTATCTCCTGCCATATTGCCATATAAACCTTTATCAATATCAGATTGCAGATGTTCTATTCTTGCACCTACCGAAAAAGATTTCGGTTCAAAAAATATTCCACGCTGCATCAGCATTTCAAAGGTATCTCTTGCACTGTGCCCAATTGCTAAAATTAAGGTGCCGGTCTGTATCTCTCCATTTTCAGTAACCACTGCCGACAGTTTGTTATCTGTAAATACTATATCTTTTAATGGTGTATCAAACATAACTTTACCACCGTTAGCTATAATATCTTCACGAATTTTCTTTACAACCTTACGCAGATTATCTGTTCCTATATGTGGTTTCTGTTTAAATAAAATTTCTCTCGGAGCACCATATTCCACAAGCTGCTGCAATACATAGCCACATCTGTCATCACTTATCCTTGTTGTAAGCTTACCGTCTGAAAATGTACCTGCACCGCCCTCGCCAAACTGTACACAGGTATTGGTATCCAAAACTCCATCTTTCCAAAAGCGTTCAACCTTCTGCACTCTGTTATCTACATCTGAACCTCTTTCAAGTACAATCGGACAGTATCCCATCTTTGCCAACACCAATGCAGCAAACATTCCCGCAGGACCAAAGCCTACAATTACAGGCGGTGATGAAAGCGGTTTTTCTCCCACAATAAATTCTATTTTTTCTTCCATGGCAAATTTAACATCAGGGTTTTTTGCTTTTTCGGCAATTGCCTGCTCATCTCCGAGCACATCTATCCTTACAGTATATACAAACTGTATGTTATCACGTTTTCTTGCATCTACACTCATTTTATGCAGATTGATTTCTTTTATATCATGCTTTGTCAAACCCACCAATTGTATTGCTTTTTTTAAAGCAACCTCTTGATTTTCTGTAATCGGCAATTTAATATTTGAAACTATTATTGGCATATTTTTAAACATTCCTTTTCTATGAAACATTGCCTGTCCGTATTTCTCAAAGATAGGCATCTTGTTTTAAATCATCAAAGTTTTTTAATTGATACAATGGCTTCATAATTGCCCATTGCCCACACAGGCAATCCGCTCGGTGAATAAACACTTACCGGGAACGTGTAATTTCCTCCGTTAATTTCACGTTCTGAAAGGTCTACCTCTGCGATTAAATCTCCTGCCGACAATGAATCCATTATATCCTCAGGAGCTATTATCTCAACATCATTGAGCTGTAATGTTTCCACATTCACCTCATATCCAATCGGTACATTTATTGGCATAATATTAGTCAGTGTAAATTTTGCCGATGTATAACCTGTACTGTCAAAGGCAACTTGTACAGTTTTAACATTCTCTACATTTACAAACCCACTCGGCAGCTTAACATCATATGAAAATACACTGTCCGGCCCCAAATTTTTCATATCAATATAGCCCAGTGTAAATTCACCCATTTCATCAACAGTCGCCGCAGGACCCGCAATTTTCAAAGTATCCTTTGATATATTGAATTTCAGCTCGTTCTCCGGAAAACCTTCCGGCATATTAATAAATCCCGTAGTTAAATCTACTTCTTTTGTTTTGAGTATAGGTATAGTAACCTGTGCGTCTTTGGTATCCATTGAGATGTATTTTGTATCAACAAGATTTCCGTCACTGTCAAGCAATTTTATATCTGTCTTAACTGAATAAGAATCTTTGAGTGTTTCTCCGACTTTTACCATTGCAACACAGCGGCTGACTTTTGAAACGTCCGTTTCCGGACCTGTTATTATAATTTCTTTCGGTGACACAATTTCATTTTCAATCAAATATCCCTCAGGTGACGATACCCCTGTAATATCTGTTTCAATTGTCAATTTTTTTGATGCAAAACGGTCAAACCTTACCGCAACCGTAGAAGGGTTAATACTTACCACTTCAAAGCCTTTTTGATTTACATCACTGCCCGTAAGTGAAATAGGATATGTTCCCGCACCTTGAACCTTTGATAAATCAGGTACTATCTTTACATCTGCCGCTGTTAGGTTGCCTATAATATATCGCTTACCCTGAACAACCACATCAACTTTCAGTTCATCGGCACCGGTTGCTTCAAGTCCCAGCTTTGACATAACACTTGAGGATAAAATATTCATATCCACAGGTACATCTTGTATTCCAAAACGACTGTCATCACTGATACTGTTTGCAACAATAAACCATGTCACAAAAGCTATTACAAGCGAAACTATTTTGAGCAAACCATTTTTGCTTAATGCGTCTTTTATATTCAGTTTCATTTTTTCACCTTCCGCAACACCTTACTCAAAGTACTTTGCTTAGGCTCTTGACTTCCGCTCATCAAAAGTTCTTTACGCAGTCTTTGTTTTAAGAGATTGATTGTATATCGTCTTTCAATCTTGCCGCTTTGTGCAAGTGAAATTATACCTGTTTCTTCCGAAACAACAACTACTACAGCATCTGAATTTTCGCTCATTCCAAGTGCCGCACGATGTCGTGTACCCATTTCTTTGCTGATGGTATAGTTTTCACTCAGCGGTAAAAAACAACCTGCCGCATAAATTCTGCCCTCACGAATAATCATTGCTCCATCATGCAGCGGTGTATTTACAAAAAATATGTTTCCTACAATTTCAGTGCTGGAAACAGCATCTATTACAGTACCCGACTGAATAATTTCACCGAGTCTTGTATTGCGTTCAAATACAATTAATGCACCCGTTTTGTTTATTGAAAGATTTTCGCACGCTTCACACACCACATCTATTGTATGTGCCGTAGCTCTGTTTTCTTCTTCCATCTGGTCTTGTGACACCGAAAATGGATTGAATTTGCTAAATCGTGACTGTGCAACGTGTTCCAAAGTACGCCTTAATTCAGGCTGAAACACAATTACCAGTGCAGTAACCCCTGTTGCAAGAACATTCTGCATAATAAAGCTGATTGTTTCCAAATTAAAACGGTTGGCAACAAAATATAACAGCAGCAAGGCAACCATACCTTTAATCAGTTGCCCTGCTCTTGTTTCTTTAATTAGTTTTATTACTTGGTATATAATAAACGCTACCAACAGAATATCTATTATATCGGGTACTCTTATGGTTTTTAATACACTGGTAAATTGAAACCAGAGTATTTCAAATATATTAAGCATAAATTGTCAACATCCTCTTTCAAAATCCCATTAGTTAAAACCAAAGTATATTATATACTCAAATTTAAGTCATTTAATTAACATTTTAACATATATCACGATTTATTCAAGCTATATGTTAAGTTTTTTATTTCATCACACAGCTTTTCAGCTTGCTGCATAGTGTTAAATACACCTATGCTTATTCTTGCCGTACCGCTGTCAATTGTATTCATCTTTTGATGTGCTAAAAAAGCACACTGATAACCGCCTCTTATCGCAATACCTTTTTCATTAAGCATGGCGGCTGTCTGTTCACCTGTTATACCCTTTATATTAAACGAAATTACCGGAAGTGATGGTGCTGTCAGCTTTGGTGTATACATAATAATATTTTCTGTATTCCAAAGTCTGCTGCATATATACTGCGTAAGCTCCATTTCATGCCTGTAAATATTCTCCGTCCCTTTTTGTGTAACAAATTCAATGCCTTTATACAAGCCTGCTATCCCCGGTACATTAACCGTACCGCTTTCTAAACGGTCGGGCATAAACAAAGGCTGTGTAAGCTCAAGAGAATTACTGCCGGTACCACCCTGCATTATTGTTTCAAGCCTTTCACCATACGGCGTAATCAGCAAACCTGTGCCGGCAGGACCGTATAAGCCCTTATGCCCTGCCGTACAGAGAAAATCAATTCCCATTTGCTTCATATTTATATCCATAATGCCTGCTGTTTGTGCCGCATCAACCATCATATATATTCCGTGCTTTTTAGCAAGCCGTGCTATCCCCTCTATTGGCAGCTTAGTTCCGAAAACATTTGAACCATGCGTACAACTGATAAGCTTTGTTGTCGGTTTAATCAGCTTTTCAAATGATTTTATCGTCTGCTTATCATCAAAAAAGGTCGGTACAACATCATATGAAATTATCCCTTTGGTATACATTTCATATATCGGTCTGGCAGTTGAATTATGCTCTAAGTCAGAGATTAAAACGTGGTCGCCAAACTCTAAGATACCTTGCAAGGCAAAATTGCTTGCCATGGTACAATTTTGTGTAAAAACCACATCTTCCGGTTCACAGCCAAAGGTCTGTGATACAATCTCTCTGCAATTATAAACCATCATTGCTGTATCCATTGAAATTTTGTGTCCGCTTCTGCCCGGATTTCCTCCATACAACTCTAATGATGCTTTAAGCATTTCACCTACCTGCGGCGGCTTAGGGTAGGTGGTTGCCGCATTATCAAAATAAATCATCAGCCTAGTTCCTCCTCTTTTGAATGGATTTTATAGGAATATTATTATTTTGAATAAGAGCTTTAACTCCTTCAATATTTTTTGTAGTAACAATAAGGATATAGCCACACCCTTTTTGTGCTGCGTATGGGTCTTTTTGGACATAAACCGATACTCTTGCCTGAGTAAGCAGCTTCTCGGCTTTCATTGTATAGGTCAATGTACCTACAATGATTTCATAGGTAGGCATATATATTTCAGTCCTTTCTGCTTTTATAAATATGGTAAACTGCTTTGTATGCAATTTCCCATACATATACTATGCCCGAGCAGATAAGGTTGCTATTTTATAAAGTATCCTTAACGACCAAACAAACTGCCTGTGCGGCAATCCCTTGTTCAGTTCCCGTAAATCCCAAGCCTTCCTCTGTTGTAGCTTTTACTGAAACACAATCTATACTTATTCCGCAAGCTTTAGCTATATTCTTTCGCATAACATCAATGTGCGGTGCAAGCTTTGGCCATTGAGCAATTATTGTACTGTCAATATTGGCGATTTTATAGCCTTTATCATTTATTAGCTGTACCGTTTTTTTCAGCAATACCAAACTGTCAGCATTTTTATATTGTATATCACTGTCGGGAAAATGTTTGCCTATATCTCCCAAAGCTACTGCACCAAGCAACGCATCACTTATTGCATGAAGCAAAAC
The DNA here is from genome assembly GCA_036654595.1 of Oscillospiraceae bacterium. Classification (GTDB taxonomy): domain Bacteria; phylum Bacillota; class Clostridia; order Oscillospirales; family Ruminococcaceae; genus RGIG7389. The sequence continues at coordinate 5,208 of JAVVRS010000017.1, forward strand.
ATCAGCATCTGAATGTCCGAGCAAACCTAAAATATGCTCTATTTCCACACCGCCCAAAATTAATTTTCTGTCCTTTACAAGTCTATGCACATCATAACCTTGCCCTATCCTTATATCCATTATCTTCACCTTCCATTAATTGCAAGTATATTTGCTATTGCAGAAGATAAAATTATATCTTCAGGTGTTGTAATTTTAATGTTAAGATAATCCCCCTCCGATAAATATACTTTCTGCCCTATGTTTTCTACCAGCCGACAATCATCTGTAAAGTCATTGCCTGCTTGTAATGCAGTCCGCATAGCCTCTTTATATAAATCAAGCTCAAACATCTGAGGTGTTTGTGCTATGTAAAGATTTTCTCTGTCCAGTGTTTTATCTATAAAGCTCTCGGCATTTCCCTGTTTGATTGTATCCTTGACCTTAACTGCGGCAGTCACCGCTTTATGTACAATCACATCAGTAATACATCTCTCTATTACCTCTGATGATACAAAAGGTCTTGCTCCGTCATGTATAATGCAATGTGTTATCTCTTGTTTTAATTCAGCAATACCTTTAAATACCGATTGTTGACGGGTTTCACCTCCGCTAACCAATCCTCCCACTTTATCAAGATTATATTTATATACCATATCTAAAATTTCACCCATCATATCTTCTCTGCAAACAACGGTAATCTGTTTTATCTGTTTGCAGCTTTGAAATGCTAAGATGCTTCTTGTTAATGCGGGTATCCCATTTATCTCTAAAAGCTGTTTGTCAATACCCTGCATACGAGAGGATTTACCTGCTGCCACAATTATCGCTCCGAACACAGCTTTATTCTTTTTTATTATCTTTTTCACTGTATTTTCCTCCTCTGCAATAACATTCTATCAAATATAATGTGTCTGATTTGCAAGAAAAATATCCCCATAAGACAGTTTATCTCATGGGGATATTTAAGCCTTTATTTCGGTGCTTGCTCTGCCTCAACGTTAGAAAGCTTACTCATCTCTGTATTTACATATTCCAATGCTTTTTGAAGCTGTGGGTCATTTGTTTCATCTAAGCTGTTGAACATTGCTTTTTGTTCTTCGGTTAAATTAACTTCATAGTCCGGTTTTACACCAATACCTTCAAAGTTACCGCTCTTTGGCGGATTATATTTTGCAATTGTATAGGTAATTGCCGCACCGTCTTGAAGTTGAAATGTCTTTTGCATTGAACCTTTACCAAAAGTTTTTGTACCTACAATCTTTGCTTTATTGTAATCTTTCAGTGCTTGTGCAAAAAGCTCTGCTGCCGATGCGGTTTTTTCATTTACAATTACTGCCATCGGTAATTCAACACAATCTGCATCAGATACAGCCAAAACTTTTGTTTCACCGTTTTTATAGGTCGCAGACATTATATCACCCTCGGGTAACAGATAATCTAAAATCTTAATTATAGCTTCATCTGTACCGCCTGTGTTGTTTCTTACATCAAAAACCAATGCACCTATACCGTCCGCCGTCATTTTTTTAACAGCTTTGCGGAACTGGTCATATGTAGTTGCATTAAAACCTGTTATTCTGATATAACCTGTTTTATCAAATACATCAGTATATACTGTTGGTGTAACAACAACACGTCGTGTAATATCAATAGTCTTTTCTTCTGTATTATCCTCATCACGCACAACAAGTGTCATCTTTGTGCCTGCTTTGCCCTTTATTGCTTCAAGTGCCTGTGCATAAGTATCTGCATTGACTTCCAAGTCATCAACCCGAACAATTAAATTGTTTTTAGCTATTCCGGAAGACTCTGCCGGAGAATCCGGATATACATCTAAAACTCGCATATAACCACTCGGTTCCATCTCTGCCGAAATACCTATACCCGCAACCTTACCACCTGTTTGATTCATAAGATTATTGTATTCCTCAGCTGTATAATATGTTGCATATGGGTCGCCTATACCTGAAATATAACCTTGTGCAATTTTATCCATCAAAATATTGGGGTCTATGTCTCCATAATATTCTTGACGAATTTTACTGTCAACCGCCTCAAGCTTATCATACATTGCGGCACGTCGTTCAAGGTCATTTACATTAGCCGAAAACTTGCGTGACATTACCATTGCCGTTATTGAAATTGAAACCGCAACTATAATTAGCATTAAGGAAATACCTGCTCCCAAAGAAATCTTTTTATTCATCTAAACCTCCAATCCACCGTAGTGGAACATAAAATGTCAGCCTTTACTGCGTCAGCCCCGTCACGTTTAAACCTTTGGTTTAAACGAAGCGTGCTCCGCACGCTTACACTGCGAAGCAGTGTGTGACGGGGCGTAATTTGACTGTACGATACCTTTATAGTATAAAGATTTGTTTTTATTATTTCAACTATAAACTGTGAACAATTTACAAAAAGGGCACAGGCTTTTGCCTCCTGTGACCCTCTTTTTTTTGCTTATTATCTTGATATTTGCTGTTAATATACATATGCGGCCGGATTTGTGTGTTTACCGTTTATCCTAACCTCAAAATGCAGATGCGGACCTGTAGACCAACCGGTAGAACCAACTTTTGCAATTGGCATACCACGAGTAACCTTTTGTCCCACCGAAACATTTATTTCACTGGTATGACCATATAATGTAGTAACACCACCGCCATGGTCAATGATAAGATACTTTCCATAACCACCTGCCATATACTGTACCGCAAAGACTGTACCATCAGCTGCGGCAACAATATTGTGACCAAATACTCCGCCACCTGTAATATCCATACCTGTATGAAAGTTTGTATTGCTAAATCTCATACCATATGGTGAACTGATTTGTGTATATCCCGGAACCGGCCATGCCATTTTACCACCGTCATAAGTACCTGAATTATCAAGCTTTGCATATATTTTAGCTACTTCAGCTTCAGCTTGTGCCATCATTTTATCTATCTCGGCTTTATTTTTGGCATATTCCTGTTCTTCTTGTGCTATATCTTGAATTTGCTTGCTGGTAATCTGCATTTGACCGTCTAACTGATTACGTTTTGCATCTTGCTGTTGTTTGGAAAGTTCAATCTGTTCCTTTTCATCATCAAGCTCTTTTTTCAGTCTTTCAAGGTTTGCTTTATCTTCTGTCAATTGTGCCAAAAGCTGTTGGTCATGTCCTGCAACAGTATCAATTACTCTTGCACGCATAAGAACTTCTGCAAAGCTTTTTGCCCCTAAAATAACTGCAAGATTTGAACTTTCTCCTGCCATATAATTTGCACGCATACGCTTTTTAAACATAGTCATGTTATCATCAATTTCTATTTGCTTTGCGGCAATTTCTTCTTCTTTTGTTACAATGTTCTGTTCCATCACACCGATTTTATTGGATAAAAGACCAATTTGACTTTTGGTTATATCAATCTGATTTCCTATCTGCTGCTTGATAGCCAACTGTTTATCTTTTTCACTTTTAGTGGAATTGATTTGTTTTTGGATTTCCTGTTGTTTTTTTTCCAACTCGTCCATTTTACTGTTCAAATCTTTCAGCGACTGTTTGTCTTGTGCATCGAGCTCCTTTTTTTCATCAGAGGACACCTCATCATCAGATGATTTCTTATCATCAGACACTTCATCATCTGCCGCATATACAATCACTCTGCCCGGTGCTCCGATTGCCATTGAAAAACATAATAAACAGGCAACCAGTGAAATAAGTATTTTTTTGTTTTTCAACCTTGCACGTCCTTTCTGAAAGAAATTATACTTTCAGATGTTTTCTTATAAAAATTAAACTTCCTATAGCACCTATTCCCGAGCCTCCGCCCAAAAAAGCAAGACCTAACGGCAATGCAACGGTTTTAAACTGTACAACCTGTTTTAAAGCATCTCCCAGCCATGATGTTGTTGTGCTTCCGCTCATCCATGAAATTGCATAGCTATAACCGCACCACACCCCAAGGAAAGCCATAGTCGCCGCTAATATTCCTATTATAATGCCTTCAACTACAAAGGGCAATGTTATAAAGACATTTGTAGCTCCGCAAAATTTCATAATATTAATTTCACGTCTGCGATTATATATAGTAATCTTAATTGTATTGGATATAATAACAACAGATACTGCTGCCAATATTCCTATAATTATAGCACTGATAAGAAAAATGGAACTCTGTAATTCAGTTAAAACTCCGGCTACTTCAACAGGTGCCGAGATTTCTTCTACCCCCGGCAATTTTTCAATCTGTGCTGTTGTTTCAGCTAAAATGGATAAATCTTTTAACTTTAATCTAAATGAATCCGGTAAAAAATTTTCACCGTCATCTATACCTTCTAAAAGTGCTCCAGCTTCTTTCCAAACTGTTTTTTGTTCTTCCAAAGCTTCTTCTTTTGATACAAAGGTCACATTCTTTACATTAGTTATCTTTTTAAGATCCAGTTCTATCTTTTCTGCTTCTTCTGCACTTACATCATCATCTAAAAAAACCACTACTTCATTCTGTGATTCCGCAAAACCCACCATGCTGTTTACATTCATTGAAAGCAACACTGCCGAGCCAATTAGCATCAAGCACGCCATAAGAACCCCAATTGATGCAAACGACATAAGCCTGTTGGCATATACATTACGCCAACCTTCTTTAATCAAATAGCTCAAGCTACTTCCTCTCATGTGCAACAGTCCTCCTATTTCTAGCATCATTTCTACCGTCAAAGGTTATTCTTCCGCCTTCAATAGTAATAATTCTGTTTGGAAACTGACGCACAAGTTCATGGTCGTGAGTAACCATTACCACCGTTGTTCCACAACGGTTAATCTCACTGAGCAGCTGCATAATTTCAAATGACAGCTCCGGGTCGATATTTCCGGTAGGTTCATCTGCTATAAGCAACGTTGGATTATTTACCAATGCTCTTGCAAGTGCCACACGCTGTTGTTCACCTCCGGAAATATGTTCCGGCAATGATTTTGCTTTTGATGTAAGTCCAACCAAACTTAAAATATATGGTACTCTTTTACGAATTATTCTTGTTGGAACATTCGTTACTCTGAGTGCAAATGCCACATTTTCATAAACTGTCATATTGGGTATCAGTCTAAAATCCTGAAATACTACACCCAATGACCTTCTGAAATAGGGTATTTGTTTGCTTGTAATTTTATTTAAATTAATACCATTTACCTGAACAATACCGCTGGTAGCTGTTTCTTCACGGAGCAACAACTTGATGAGTGTACTTTTTCCCGCACCCGATGAACCCACAACAAAAACAAACTCACCTTTTTCGACCTTTAAATTAACGTCTTTCAAAGCATTTGTTCCTGTTTTATAAACTTTGGAAACATTAGTCAGTTCTATCACTCGCAGTTACACCGCCTTTACCGATAAAGTTTTTACAGCACAATGAAAACAGCTTATTTTAAAGATAAGACTGTTTTCACAGTGTTTGGGGCATTTTAATTTTTAATATTTTACAGGATTTGCTGTCAAATATTTTTTAACCATTAAGGCAACTTTAAAAACAATTGCATGGTCAAATTCACGAAGGTCAAG
>JAVVRS010000018.1:0-8432 GCA_036654595.1 Oscillospiraceae bacterium
ATTGCGGCAGATGGTGAAGGTGCAACTAAAATGCTTGAATGTACTGTAAATGGTGCAGTAAACAAACAAACGGCAAGAATTGTTGCTAAAAGTGTTATTACATCAAGCTTGTTTAAAGCAGCGATGTTTGGCGAAGATGCTAACTGGGGTCGTATTCTTTGTGCAATAGGATATGCTGATGCAGAATTTGATATTAATAAAGTTGATGTTTGCTTAGGTTCGCTTAAAGGTGAAATTGCTGTTTGTAAAAATGGTGCAGGTGTAAGCTTCAGTGAAAAAATCGCTAAAGAAATTCTTTCTGAAAAAATAATTTTTATCAATGTGAATTTGAATGATGGTACTGATTTTGCAACGGCATGGGGCTGTGATTTAACCTATGATTATGTAAAGATAAACGGTGACTACAGAAGTTAATTCGGATTTAGGATTAATTTTGCTTTTGTGTAAATTCTGTCGGCTTGAGGCTACGGGGCCCCACAGGCACGGGGTTGCCGCAAAGCGGCAACCCCGTAGTATTGCCGCTTTGCGGCAATACGAACGGTTGCACAGCAACCGTTCGCCTGTGGGGCGTGGAGCAGAGCAGAAATAATGGAAAAAACAACAAAGCTTAATTCATAAGAACGCTCAAGGTTAACTTTGGGCTACAAAATATACATAAAGCATATATATTACCAATGAGGAGGAAAGCAACAATGAAACAGATGTCAACGGCACAAAAAGCAGAGGTGCTTATACAAGCACTGCCATATATACAAAAATATGGCGGTAAAGTAGTGGTTGTTAAATATGGCGGAAATGCAATGATAAACGAAGAACTTAAACAGGCGGTAATGAGTGATATTGTTTTGCTTTCTCTCATTGGAGTTAAAATTATTTTGGTGCATGGTGGGGGCCCTGAAATAAATACAATGCTTAAACGTGTTGGAAAAGAAACTAAGTTTATTGATGGATTGCGTCAAACAGACAAAGAAACAATGGAAATAGTACAGATGGTGCTGTCAGGTAAAACAAATAAAGATTTAGTCAAATTGCTTTGTGAATACGGAGGCAATGCAATGGGACTTTGTGGCATTGACGGTGGTATGATTAAAGTAACAAAGCTGCACAGTGAAAAAGATTTAGGTTATGTAGGTGAAATAAAAGAGGTAAACACAAAGCCTATTACAGATGCTTTAAACAATGGTTATATACCTGTAATTGCTACAATTGGTACAGATGAAAATGGGGAAAGCTATAATATTAATGCAGATACTGCCGCCGCAAGTATAGCAAGCTGTATGAAAGCTGAAAATATATTGCTGATGACCGATATTCGTGGCTTGTTAAAAGATAAAGATGATGAAACTACCTTAATACCGGTAGTAAATATAAGTGATGTACCAAATCTTATACGTCAGGGAATTATATCGGGCGGTATGATACCAAAGATTGAATGTTGTGTTGAAGCAGTACGCCGAGGTGTTAAAAAAGCAGTAATCGCTGATGGAAGAATACCACATTCTATTTTAATAGAATTATTGTCAGACGAAGGTATAGGAACAATGTTCCAATAACGGGAGGTATTGATTATGAATTTTACTGAATTAAAACAAATGGATAAAGAATATGTAGCAAATACTTACGGCAGATTTGATTTAGCAATAAAAGAAGGTAAAGGTGCAGTTTGTAAAGACTTTGATGGCAAAAGTTACATAGATTTTTCAAGCGGAATTGGTGTAAACTCTTTTGGATATTGTGATAAAGAATGGACAACAGCAGTTAAATCACAGCTTGACAAATTAGCTCATATGTCAAACCTGTACTATACACAGCCCGGTGCGGAATTGGCAAAAGCTCTTTGTCTTGCCACAGGTATGAAAAAAGTTTTCTTTGCAAACTCCGGTGCTGAAGCAAATGAAGGTGCTATTAAAACAGCAAGAAAATATTCTGCGGATAAATACAGCAGTGACCGTTATGAAATTATTACACTGGTAAATTCATTCCATGGCAGAACAATTACTACTCTTGCTGCAACAGGTCAAGACCATTTCCATCAAAAATTTCAGCCGTTAACTCAAGGCTTTATACACGCAACTGCTAATGATATAGCTGATTTAACTGCTAAAGTATCAAACAAAACCTGTGCAATAATGCTGGAAGTAATTCAAGGTGAAGGCGGAGTTATTCCGCTTGACCATACCTTTGTTAGTGCAGCGGCAAAATTATGTGCGGATAATGATTTAATTCTTATTATAGATGAAGTGCAAACAGGTATTGGGCGTACCGGAAAATTATTTGCATATGAACATTTTGATATTAAACCCGATATTGTAACAATGGCAAAAGGTTTAGGCGGTGGTTTGCCGATTGGTGGAATTATCTTTGGTGAAAAGACTGAAAATGTACTTGGTACAGGTGACCATGCAACAACCTTTGGTGCAAATCCGATAGTGTGTGCAGGTGCTTTAACTGTAGTAAACCGTATGACTGATGAATTTTTACAGAATGTTACTGCCAAAGGTGACTACATATTCCAACGCTTATCATCTTGCAGCAATGTTAAATCTGTATCCGGTATGGGTATGATGGTTGGAATTGAACTGAAAAATGGTACGAGTAAAGCTGCTGTTGAAAAATGTATACAAAATGGTCTGATTGCTTTAACTGCAAAAGAAAAGATACGTTTACTGCCGCCGCTTAATATTTCTAAAGAAGAACTTAAACAAGGTGTATACATTCTATGTGACGTGATACAATCAATCCGATAGTACAGCGGAGATTTGCCGCCGCAGGGCGGATTGCAAAGCAATCCGCAGTTGCCGCAAAGCGGCAACCAGTCACGGTTGGCGAAGCCAACCGTGACTCCTGCGGCGGCAAATGCCGAAGATACAGATGAAAATTAAAAAGCAGAAGTAGAAAGGCGTTGAACTAAATGAAGCATTTATTAAAGCTTTTAGACCTAAGTTCACAAGAAATAATAGAGATACTTAATCTTGCGGACCAACTTAAATATGAACAAAAACATGGTATTGCACACCCACATCTTGCAGGTAAAACATTAGGCATGATATTTCAGAAAGCCTCTACCAGAACAAGAGTTTCTTTTGAAGTAGGTATGGTACAATTAGGCGGTCACCCATTGTTTTTAAGCAGTCATGATATGCAAATTGGCAGAGGTGAACCGGTACAAGATACTGCAAGGGTATTATCACGTTACCTAGACGGAGTTATGATAAGAACCTTTGAACAACAAGAAGTTGAAGATTTTGCCAAATATGGCAGTATTCCTGTAATAAATGCTTTAACAGATTTTGCACACCCATGTCAAGTGCTTGCTGATTTAATGACAATTCGTGAACATAAAGGCAGTTTTGATGGGTTAAAGGCTTGTTTTATAGGTGATGGTAATAATATGGCAAATTCATTGATTGTGGGGTGCTTAAAGGTAGGTATGAGTTTTGCTCTTGCGTGCCCTGATGGATATATGCCACCACAGGAGATACTTGATTTTGCAGCAGGTTATGGTGATAAATTTACTGTGACAACAAAACCGCTTGAAGCTGCTAAAAATTCAGATGTTATTATTACTGATGTATGGGCATCAATGGGACAAGAAAGTGAACATCAAGAACGTGCCAAACATTTTGAAGGCTTTCAAATTAATGATGATATTATGTCGGTTGCAAATACAGATGCAATTGTACTGCATTGTTTACCTGCACATCGTGGTGAAGAAATTACTGAAAAGGTATTGGAACAAAATGCAGATGTTATCTTTGATGAAGCTGAAAATCGACTTCATGCTCAAAAAGCGGTTTTAGTACTTACAATGAAAGATTAAGCTAAGATGTACGCTCGGCACCGCCGACAAGGGCACAGGGACGGCAATTGCCGTCCCTGTGCCCTCGTTTATTGCCGCAAAAAGCGGCAATAAGGCGTGCCCCCACAACTTGTGGGGGCACGCCTGCGGCGGTGCCGAGCTTCAATTTACAGCTTAAAGCTTTGAATTTATAATACGAATTTTACTTTCACTGATACCGAATTGGTCAAAGAGCATTTTAACTTCAGCCGGTTTACAGTTAGGCCCAATATATATTTCTTTAAGAATACTGTCCATTGGCAGTTTTATATCAAAAAATTCTACAGATTCACCGACACGATTGGTCATTGCACCTCTGAATTGAGCAAAATCTGAAATTTCATCAGTGCCTGTTTGACGTGAACCTATGTATACAAGTCTGAATGAACGCTCATCTGGGGAACCGTCAAATTTAGCAAAAGCTGTTTTGTTTGCAACAAATTCACTTAAAAGAGCAGGTGTAAGCTTATCAGTGGGGACGATTGGTAAAGCATCAAACTCTGAGGATTTAATTGGGTCAACATATTTAAAACGTAAATATGGGCTGAGTTTAGCAAGGACATCTGTATCAAAACCAAGACATACGCCATTGCCTTGTTCAGCATAATGCCAATCTTCGGCACAATCGCCATAAAGAGAAAAACAACAAGCAAAAACCACAGCATCATCAAGCAGAGCTTTAGTTTTATTAAATGGCTTTTCCAAGCTTTCGGGAGCATTACCGATTAAGTTCATTTTTTGTAATGTAGAGGTTAAATTTTGTGGGTCATCATAAAAATGACGTAATTTTAAAATATCATAGCATTTGTCGGTAAGGCGAATTGTTTGGTTTTCGATAATGGAACGAAAAACCGGAAGATTACAATAATGATATACAAGTTTGGGAACCTTGATGTGTGGCATAGAATTACTCTCCTTAATTTTTATTGTATATTATATACTTGATAACTCGGGTTCACGCAGAACAACAGGTTTGATTGTACTGCCATGCGGAACTAAAAATGTAAGCGATTTTGGTTTTACTGAGATTGTTATATTGGTGTGAGTGGATAGTTCACCATCAATGCAAACAGTAAATGGGTCATGTGAAGACACCTCAAGCTGACTGCAACGGCGATAGTAAATGTACTTAGCTACCTTTGGATTGCCAATATGTTCGCCATTTTTATAGATGCCAATAAGTTGTGCTATTTTATATAATGGAATTTTTTTGATGGCACAAAAATCAATTAATCCATCATTAATGCTTGCATTAGGTGCGGCATAAAAACCACCGCCATAGCTGTTACCATTAGCGGCACTTAATAAAAGAAATGGCATTTCAAGTTGTTCACCATCATCAAAAATAATACGCATATCACAATAAAGTTTATCTTTTAAAGAATACAGTACCGATGCGTTATATGCCATATTGCCATTTAACAAAGGAACTCGTTTGAACTTTGCCATGTTATAGGCTACTTTTGCATCAAATCCTATGTTACATAGATTTATTGCATAACGGTCGCCGCAAAGTAATAAATCTATTGGCTGTAAAGTTGCGTCCAACAGATTAAATAAGTTGATAAATGATTCTTTGCCTCTAAAGCTTTTAATAAAATCATTGCCGGTACCAAAAGGAAGAACGCCAACTGCACAGTTGGCTTTTCCTACTGCACCGGTGACTACTTCACCTAAAGTACCATCTCCGCCGCAAGCAATAAAACAACATAAATTATTATCTTTCAGAGTATCATATTGTGCGGTGAAACGGGTGGCATCACCTATACAGGTTGTGATATAAATCTCATAACACAACTGTCTGCGTAAAGATACTGCTTTAATTGTTTTAACCATAGTGGGATAACAATCTTGTCCGCCTGCTTTGGGATTGATTATAAAAACATATTTCATAAAGAATAGTTCTCCTATAGCTTGTTTATAAATATAACAGTTTTATCACTGCAATACTGTTGCGTCTGCAAGCTTTCATATCGTGCCCCGCAGGGCGGGGCGTCCTCCCCACTCATGTGGGGGGACGCCCCGGAGATTGCCGCCGTAGGCGGCAATCTCGCAGAGCGGCTGAAAGCCGCTCTGCACCTGCGGGGCCGATGCAGTAAGGCTTGCTTAAAGGCGAAGGTGTATTTTATTAAAATGATAGTTGTATTTAAGGCTAAAGTCAAGTATATCAAAAATAATAGGTAAATGCTTTAATTTATCTTTTAAAATATAGTATATGATAGTTGCAAAAATGCGAAAGTTGTGCTATTATAATATGGTTAATATCAGTCAGAGGATATTTCTGCAATAAAACAGAGTTAGTTTACATTTTATAGCCGAGATGCAATGCGGCGGAACGGAGTATTACGATTATGGAAATTTTTGAAATTGTAAGCGGTGTATTATTATTTATAGCAGCAGCGTTTATTATTGTAGTGGTTTGTATGCAGGAAGGTAAAGGCGGTATCGGTGTGCTTGATGGCAGCAGCGGTGGGGACAGCAGTGAAAACTCCGGACGTAACCATGCAAAAACTATGACACAGATGTTGCGTCGTGCAACAACCGTGGCAGGTACTATTTTACTTGTGTTAACAATGGCAGTTACAATGATTAATGTTTACAGATAATAAAAAATATTTTTTCAAAAGCCCTGCTGTTGCGGGGTTTTTGTTTTTTATCGGAGAAAATATAGAGATGAAAGGTGGCGGATACAATTGAATTTAGAACAGAGAATAATAAAAATAATGGCGGAACAGAAACGAAAACCTATGAATTTAAAACAGCTTGAAAAAGCTGTTAAAATAAAAAAAGATGAACAAAAACAGTTGGAAGAACTTGTTAAAATTATGGTTGATGACGGCAGAATAACCGAAACACGAGGTGCATATATACTGACTGCCAATTTGGGCTATAAAACCGCAACAATAGTAAAATTAGGACAAACATTTGGCTTTGCTCATGTTGAGGGCGAAGAAAAAGATATCTTTATACCCGGTCGCTGCATGATGGGGGCAATGGTAGGTGATGTGGTTTTAATAAAACCAATGGAAAGCCGTGGACAGCTTGAAGAAGGCGAAGTTGTCAAAATGCTGCAAACAACTGATGAACAATTTACAGGCATTTTGATAAAAAAACAAGGTAAAAATTTTGTAATGCCCGACAAAGGTTCACGCATACCAATGGAAATAGGTAAAAATTTATCCGGCGGTGCAAGCGAAGGTGATAAGCTTTTGGCGTCTGTGGCACGCAGAGGAAACAGCCATTTTGACCACAGAGCAGAGGTCGTTGAAGTGTTTGGCAGTGCTGTTTTGGCAAAAAATTGCTGTGAAGCAATCATTAAAGGGCAAAAGGTTGCAACAGAGTTTCCGGAAGAAGTTTTGAAACAGGCAAGAGAAATTCATGAAAAAGGTATCTATCCTAAAGAACTTGCCAGCCGTTTGGATTTGAGAAAAGAATTGATTTTTACCATTGACGGTGCGGACAGTAAAGATTTGGACGATGCGGTATCAATTGAAAAAACCGCTGATGGTTGGGATTTGGGAGTTCATATTGCAGATGTAAGTTATTATGTTGGCTTTAATACTGCAATTGATAAAGAAGCTTATGACAGAGCAACTTCAATTTATTATATTAATAAGGTAATACCTATGCTGCCGGAACAACTTTGCAATGGTATCTGCTCACTTAATCCCGGTGAGGACAGGCTTGCATTTTCAGCATTGATGAAGCTTGATGAAAAAGGTAAACTGGTAAGCTACCGCTTTGAAAAGTCTGTTATCAATTCGGTGGTAAAAGGTGTTTATAATGAGATTAACGATATATTGCAAGGGTCGGCAACAGAGGAAATCTTGTCAAAATATAACAAGGTGACAGATAAGATAACTTTAATGAAACAGCTGGCAGATATTTTGACCGCTAATCGTATGGAACGTGGCGGTATGGATTTGGATTCATCGGAATCTAAAATTATTGTTGATGAAAATGACAAAGCAGTAGATATTATACCTCGTGAAAGAGGCATAAGCGAAGGTATAATTGAAGAATTTATGCTTACTGCAAATACAGCGTGTGCCTTGTTTGGCTTACAGCTTAAAATTCCATTTATCTTTCGTGTGCATGATGAGCCGCCAAGCCAAAAGCTTGAAAAATTAACCGACTTACTGCGTCAGCTTGGATTGTCGGCTGAGGGATTGGATAAAGAATCAAAACAAAGCAGCTTGGCTAAGATATTAACAGAGGTAAAAGGTACACCGATAGAAAAACTTATTAATAATCAGATTTTACGCACTATGGCTAAAGCTGAATATTCCAATAAAAATATTGGACATTTTGGCTTGGTGCTTAAAAATTATACTCACTTTACCTCACCTATAAGACGTTACCCGGACCTTATCGCTCACCGAGAACTAAGCTTGATGCTTACCGGCGGCAATAAGGAAAAACTGTGCAAACGCTATGAAGTTTATCTTCCGGAAGCTTGCTCACACTGCACTGAAAGAGAAATTCGTGCCATGCGTATAGAACGTGATTGCGAGGATTGCTATAAAGCGGAATATATGCTCGCTCATGTGGGAGAAACATTCAGCGGAGTTATAAGCAGTGTTACATCATTCGG
>JAVVRS010000018.1:8532-10666 GCA_036654595.1 Oscillospiraceae bacterium
TCGCTCATGTGGGAGAAACATTCAGCGGAGTTATAAGCAGTGTTACATCATTCGGTGTATATGTTGAGCTTGAAAGCACCGCTGAGGGCTTAATACGAATTGAAAACCTTGACGAGGGTGAATACATCTTTGATGAAAAAGCAGAGCTTACAGAGCGTTACAGCGGCAAACGCTATCGTGTAGGCGACAGAATAGAAGTGGTTGTAACAGGTGCAGATGTAAGCGGTGGTAAAGTGGATTTTGTACCTAAAGATGCGGCAACTTTAGATTGAAATAAAGTGCTGAATATGCTAAAATTACAAATTAAGTACAGACAAACCGAAAGGAATGAATAAGTCAGCATGGACGAAAACAATTCTAATTTTATACATGATATTATTGATGCGGATTTGGCAGAGGGTAAGGTGCAGAAAATTCATACACGTTTTCCGCCGGAACCAAACGGTTATCTGCATATAGGCAGTGCAAAAGCAATTTGGATTAACTATGGTACTGCAAAAAAGTACAATGGTTTATTTAATCTGCGTTTTGATGACACCAACCCTGCCAGAGAAGAAGATGAGTATGTTAAAGCTATTGAAGAAGATTTATTGTGGCTTGGTGCTGTACCAAACGGCGGCATTTATTATGGCTCCGATTACTTTGATAAATGCTATGAGTATGCTGTAAAGCTTATTAAAGATGGTAAAGCATATGTATGTCATCTTAATCCGGACGAAATGCGTGAATATAGAGGGACATTGACACAAGTAGGAAAAAACAGCCCTTATCGTGACCGTACACCCGAAGAAAATCTTGAACTGTTTGAACATATGCGTGATGGCAGATTGCCTGAAGGTACTTGTACTCTCAGAGCTAAAATTGATATGTCTTCACCAAATATAAATATGCGTGACCCTGCAATTTACAGAATTGTTCACACAGAACATCACAGACAAGGTAAAAAATGGAATATCTATCCGTTGTATGATTTTGCACACCCAATTCAAGATGCTTTGGAAGGTATAACACACTCATTATGCTCAATTGAATTTGAAAATCATCGCCCTCTATATGACTGGGTTATTGATAATATTGGGGTCGAAAATAAACCGCATCAATATGAATTTGCAAGAATGAATATGACCTATACTGTTATGAGCAAACGATATCTGCGTGAGCTTGTTGAAACAGGCAGAGTTGATGGTTGGGACGACCCTCGTATGCCGACACTGTGCGGACTAAGACGTCGTGGCTATACACCAACATCAATTATGACATTTGTTAAAACAGCAGGGGTTTCTAAGGCGTACAGCACCGTTGACATTGGTTTATTGGAACACTGCTTGCGTGATGAACTGAATATGGACGCTCCTCGCCGTATAGCGGTACTTCGTCCTCTAAAGGTTACAATAACTAACTACCCCGAAGATAAAACAGAATATTTCCCAATTGCCAATAATCCCAATCACCCGGAAGAAGGAACCAGAGATGTAGCTTTTACAAAAGAAATATACATTGAACAGGAAGATTTTATGGAAAATCCTCCCGGAAAATTCTTCCGCCTAAAACCGGGCGGCGAAGTGCGTTTGATGGGTAGCTATATTATTAAATTTGAAGAACTTGTTAAAGATAATGACGGCAATGTAATTGAAGTAAAATGCAGCTGTGATTTGGAAACACGCAATAATAATCCTATAGATGGCAGAAAAATTAAAGGTACAATTCACTGGGTATCGGCAAAACATTCGATTGATACTACAGTAAGACTTTATGATTATCTGTTTACTGTTGAAAATGTAGCTGCAATTCCCGAAGATGAAAGCTATCTTGATTATGTAAATCCAAACTCCTGCACAGAACTTTCGGGCTGTAGACTTGAAGAAGCTATGGCTGATACTGATACAGGTGAAAAATTCCAATTCGTTCGTACCGGTTATTTCTGCAAAGACAACAAAAGTGAAAATGTCTACAACCGTATTGTAGGACTTAAAGACAGCTGGGCAAAAGCAAACAAAGCTTAACGGCTATTATGCCGGTAGTGTTTGAGCTTGGGGCGACCCTGCTCGCCACCTGCCCACATTGTGGGCAGGTGGCGAGGCGGCGTGTACGGCTCTGCCGTACCGCCGCCGGAGGCGTGCCGGAGGCACGCCTC
>JAVVRS010000019.1:0-10634 GCA_036654595.1 Oscillospiraceae bacterium
TACATGGGCAACCGCAGGTTGCCCATGATTGTGCCGCCCCATGCGAGGAAGCTTACAGATAATATGTTAATGTAAAATTTATAAAAATATATAAAATAAAGGAGTAAAAGCTTATGCAATATTCAGATAAAGTATTAGACCATTTTTCAAACCCAAGAAATGTAGGTGTTATTGAGGACGCTGATGGTGTAGGTGAAATTGGCAATGCAAAATGTGGAGATATAATGAGAATGTATCTTAAAATTAAAGATGGTGTAATAACTGATGCAAAATTTAAAACCTTTGGTTGCGGTGCAGCAGTTGCTACAAGTTCAATAGCTACAGAGATGGTAATTGGCAAAACAATTGAAGAAGCTCTTAATCTTTCAAATAAAGCTGTTGTTGAAGCTTTAGACGGTTTGCCGTCAAGTAAATTGCATTGCTCTGTTCTTGCCGAAGAAGCTATTAAGGCAGCGTTATATAATTATTATGAAAAATTGGGAATTGACCCAAAACCGATTGTAGGTGAAATTCGTGAGTGTAATGCCTGTGATAAAGACTAATCAAAAAAAAGTTTTGGTTGCACTAAGCGGCGGAGTAGATTCATCTGTTTGTGTGCATTTACTGCAAGAACAAGGTTATTATGTTGAAGCAGCAGTAATGGAATTTTCTTCTGCACATATACAAGCAGTTAAAGATGCACAGCTTGTAGCAGACCAATTGGGAATAAAGCTTCATATAATAAAATGCCATGAGCTTTTTAAAGAAAATGTAATAGATTATTTTGCTTCGGAATATCTGAACGGAAGAACGCCAAACCCATGTATTATCTGTAACCCCAACACTAAATTTGCATTATTGGCACAACTCAGAAAAGATTTAGGCTTTGATTACATGGCGACGGGACATTATGCTTCTGTTGAATACGATGAACAAAACGACAAATATTACCTTAAAAAAGCAGGTGTAGCCGATAAAGACCAAAGCTATATGCTTTATCGTTTAAAACAAGATGAATTAGCAGTACTGATGTTTCCATTAAATAATCTTTCAAAACCACAGGTTCGTGAAATTGCAGAACAGGTTAAATTGCCCTGTGCAAACAAACCCGACAGTCAAGAGGTTTGTTTTATTCCGGATAATGATTATGCTTCTTTTATTACAAAAGGCTATGGTGAAAGCAAAAAAGGTAAATTTATTGACCCAAATGGTAAACCTTGCGGTGAACATCAAGGAATACTGCACTACACTGTAGGACAGCGTAAAGGTTTGGGTATTGCACTTGGCTATCCGGCGTTTGTTAAATCAATTGACCCTATCAGTGGTGATGTTTTTCTTGGTCGTAAGGGTGATGAATATTCTACTGAAATTGTTTTGGAAAACTGTATTATGTCAGTTCACCATGCGGTAACAGACAACATGAAAGTTGGCATTAAAATTCGTTCCATGGCAAAAGAATGTAACTGTACAGCACACAAGCTTGACGATAAATGTTGGCAAGTTGTTTTTGATGAACCTCAACGTGCTGCCGCACCCGGACAAAGTGCTGTTTTTTACCTTAATGATATTGTACTTGGCGGTGGGATTATACGCTGACCGCCCACACAGCGACAGCCCCATCACGCAGCTGCGTGATGGGGCTGTCTATTGTTGCCACAAGGCAACAATAGCGCAGGAGGGGCGGCGGAGCCGCCGCCCCTCCCTGCGGCTGTGTGGGCGGACGGCGAAGCCTTGTAGGTTGCCATAATTTTATTTTTTAATTTCCGCCGAAATTTGTTCTTTTACTACCGAGGCAAATTTTTTTTCAAGCTCTGCAAAATCTGTGGCACTGACAACAAGTGTGTCATTGGATTTGATAATAGTATCACCTCTGGGAATAATTACACCTGTGGAACGCTTTATCATAACTACTAAAATATCTGAGGACAGATTTAGCTGGCTAAGTGAACAGCCAACCCAACCGCTGTTAGGTTCAATTTTAAGCTCCATTAAATTGAGGTCGGTTTCTTCTTGATAATCTGTAAAGGTTTTAAGTACGGTATTGTGGTCATTGTTAACAAGCCCCAACATTTTTGCAAGAGGTATCAGTAATGTACCTTGAATACCTACCGAAAGCATAGCAACACAGAATACAATATGGAATAAATCAAATTGTGCCTGTGAACCGTTAGTCATGGCAAAGATAGCAAATACAATGGACGCTGCACCTCGCAGACCAGCCCAAGACACAAATAATTGTTGATTTACAGGCATTTTGAACCAAGATAAAATTGAAAATGTAGCTAAAGGACGGGCAATAAAGGTAAGAAAGAAAGCAATGGCAATTGATGCGGGTAAAATTTTTATCATGTGTGATGGCCAAGCAAGCAGACCAAGTATAAAGAAAATAAGTATCTGCATAAGCCAGGTAATACCGTCAAAGAAATGTACCAGTTCAACTTTATGTAAAATTTTACTGTTACCCAAAACAATACCAACAATATATACACTGAGATAACCATTGCCGCCGACAAGACATGGAAGTGAATAAGCAAGCAAAGCAATTGCGGTAACAAAGATTGTATGCAGACCATTTACCTCAAAGCTAACTTTTTTGAGGATAAAAACTGCAAGAAATGCAACCGTAAAGCCAATACCTAAGCCGTATACAACCTGTGAAAATATCAGATATGGTATTGATGTTGTACCGTTTGCAGAGATAAGCGAAAGTATAACCACCGTTAAAGTGTAAGCTACAGGGTCATTGCTTCCGCTTTCAATTTCAATTACCGAGGCAAGCCCATCAACCAGCCCAAGTTTTTTGCCACGCAGAATAGAAAACACCGAAGCGGCATCGGTAGAGCTGACAACACAGCCTACCAAAAGCCCATCAAGGATACTCATTTTGAGATAATAGTGACAAAATAACCCCGTTGCACCGGCGGTAATTATTACCCCTACAGTTGAAAGTAAAATTGCTTTTACTGCTACCGGTTTTGCGGCGGACCAGCTTGTACCGAAGCCGCCATAAAACATAATAAAGATAAGTGCAACGGAACAAAGCTGTTCGGTAAGGTCATAGCTGTTAAATTTAATGCCGACAATACCATCACAGCCAAACAGCATACCTAAGATTATAAACAAAAGTAAAGTCGGAACACCGATTTTACCGGAGAGTTTACTGGAACTGATACAAATTATAATTACGATTGCACAGACGAATATACCAAGAGCCATAAATTCACCCTTTCAATCACAAAATCCACCCTCAACAACAAAAGCAGAGAAGATGGATTTTACAGAATAAAATTATTTATTATTTTTTAGGAACAGTTTCCCAATCTTTTAAAAATCGTTCAATCCCTGCTGTAGTAAGTGGGTGATTAATACTCTGCATGAGTATTTTGTAAGGTACTGTAGCAATATGACAGCCTGCTTTGGCAGCATCAATCATATGGATAGGATTGCGTATGCTGGCTGCAATGATTTCGGTTTCAATTCCTTGCACTTCAAAAATCTGTACAATGTCCTCAATTAAAATCATTCCATCTGAACCTATGTCATCAAGTCTGCCTAAGAATGGGCTAACATAAGTTGCACCTGCTTTTGCGGCAAGCAATGCTTGTGCAGCGGAGAAAATCAACGTAACATTTGTTTTAATACCGACGGCTGTTAAACGCTTTACAGCTTTAAGACCTTCGGCACACATTGGAATTTTAATTACAATATTTTTATGGATTTTAACAAGCTCTTTAGCTTCTTGTACCATTGTGTCAGCTTGCAGAGAGATAACCTCAGCGGAAATAGGTCCGTCAACAATACTTGTAATTTCTGTTACAACTTCTTTAAAGTCACGACCTTCTTTTGCAATAAGACTTGGATTAGTGGTTACACCACAGATAACACCAAGGTCATTTGCGGTTCTGATTTCATCAATATTAGCAGTATCAATAAACAATTTCATCAAATATACTCCTTTTAAAGTAGATGTGCATTATGACACACAAATTTTTTTAAATTTCAATAAAAGTATATCATAAAATATACAAGATGTAAAATAACAAAAGGCTTAAATTTTATATGTTTACTGTAAATAATACATTATAAATTGTGACAGAATAATATTTTATGAAACATGATGAAAATTAACATTTTTACTGTTGCAAGAATAGGTATATTTTTATATAATAACTATAGACTACCATTGGGGAGGGAAGATATGAGCTATAAAATCGGTATGGTTTGCGGCAAACCTGAATTTGCTACGCTGCCGGTGGTTAAAATTGCAGAATATCCCTTGGAAAAAGCGGCATATAAACCCTATGTTCAAATAAAACTTTGTCTTAATGAAAAGGCTTTGTTTATAAGAATGTTAGCTTTTGAGGTGAAAGTAATGCCCGAGAGCTGTGTTGCGGCGGCATTTGCTTTTGACGGCAGCAATAAAATTTTAGTTGTACGCAGTACAAACACAGCGGCAACCGCATATTCTCTTGATACACAGACGACGGAAGAAACACCGTTTGTACATGAAGCACATTTTTTTGGCGGAGAAGATTTGCAGGGTATTTATTGGGGTGTGGATATAACATTACCAAAAGAAAATTTGCAGGATAACTTTCCGACGGCACAGCTTTATAAAGGCGGAAAGCTAAAAGGCAATTTTTATAAAACCTGTACTGCACCGCCATTTGTACACATGGGCAGTTTATTTCCATGTGATTTCACAAATAAAGATTTCATCTCGCCAGAAGCAATGGCAGAGTTTGAAATTGTAGATTATTAACAGAGGAGGCATATCAATGAAATTTTTACGTTTAATTGCAGGAATTGCCGCACTGGCGGGCATAGGCGTTATTGCAAAGCAGATAGTATGTCTTATAATGGAACGGCATGACAGCAAATATATTCACAGTCGGGACTGGGACGAAAGCGACTATTAAAAAAGTGGACGGGTATGGTTTACAGCCTTAACCGTCCGTTTTTATGTGTCATAAATTTACCCATAAAGGAATGAAATAAAAATGAGTTATGAGCAAAATGAATTTAAATTAAAAGAAGTAAGCTCTCTTGCGGAAGGTATATATGAATTGATTGTGGACGCACCGGAAATTGCAGCAAAAGCACAAGCGGGGCAATTCGTACATATCCGCACAAAAGGGTATACTTTGCGTCGTCCGATATCAATATGCAAAATTGACCGAGAACAAGGTACACTGAGATTAGTTATAGAGGTCAGAGGTAAAGGTACAGAGGAAATTTGCAGCATGAAAGCCGGAGATAAAATAGATTTGATTGCACCGCTGGGTCATGGCTTTGAGCTGCTTGACAGGAGTAAAAAAGCAATCGTTGTAGGCGGAGGCATAGGCTCGGCACCTTTGCTTGAGGTTGCAGGCAATTACGGTAAAAACTGCAAGGCGATACTTGGTTTTAGGGACAGCGGTACAGTGGTGCTTGAACAAGATTATATTGCACTCGGAGCAGAAACAATAATTTGCACCGACAATGGCACAAAAGGCTTTCATGGCTTTACAACACAGATGCTGGATAAACAATTATCTGAAAGCACAGCGGATATTATATATGCTTGCGGCCCTAAGCCAATGCTCAAAGGTGTTGCAGAGCTTGCAGCACGTTACAAAATACGCTGTCAGCTTTCAATGGACGAAAGAATGGCTTGCGGAATAGGTGCTTGCCTTGGTTGTGCCTGCAAAACAAAAAAGCCGGACGGAAGCTCTGCCTACAGTCATGCCTGCAAGCATGGCCCTGTGTTTGAAGCTGAAGCTGTAGACTTTGATTAGGAGGAATATGCTGTGGCAAATTTAAAGGTAAATATTGCAGGAGTGCAGTTTAAAAACCCTGTTATAGCGGCATCTGGTTGTTTTGGGTTCGGTAAAGAGTTTGAACAATTTTACCCGTTGGAAAAATTGGGAGGAATAAGCCTTAAAGGTTTGACACTTGAAGAAAGAATAGGTAATCCGCCGCCGAGAATTGCAGAAACACCATCAGGTATGCTCAACAGTGTAGGCTTGCAAAATCCGGGAGTAAAAGTATTCATTGAAGATGAACTTTCTTACCTGCGAAACAAAAACACAACACTGATTGCAAACATTGCAGGCAATACTACCGAGGATTACTGCCGTATGGCTGAAATATTGAGCGATACCGACATTGATATGATAGAGCTTAACATTTCATGCCCAAATGTAAAACAAGGCGGTGTGGCATTTGGCGTGAGCTGTGAGGGTGCGGGCGGAATTGTAAAGGCTGTACGCCGCTGTACAAAAAAACCGTTAATGGTAAAGCTGTCACCCAATGTTACCGATATAGCTTCCATTGCAAAAGCTGTTGAAGCTGAAGGGGCAGATGCAGTTTCTCTCATAAATACCTTGTTGGGTATGAGGATAGATATAAAAACACGCCGACCGATTTTACATAACAATACAGGTGGATTGTCGGGTCCGGCGGTGTTCCCAATAGCGGTTCGCATGGTATGGCAGGTAGCTAATGCAGTATCAATACCGGTAGTTGGCCTTGGCGGTATTGAGGACGCTGAGGGTGCAATTGAAATGATGATGGCAGGTGCAAGTGCCATACAGGTGGGTGCGGCAATGTTTTATGACCCATATGCCCCACTTAAAATTGCCGAAGGAATAGATAAATGGCTGATACAAAACAAAATACAGGACGTAAGCAGTATCGTAGGTACTGTTAAACCTTGGTAAGTCAGGAGAAAATAATGACAACAGTTTATATTATAAGACATGGTACAACCTATGGAAATGCCGAGGGGCTTTTTCAAGGGTGGATAGATACACCGCTTAACGAAATGGGACATAAACAAGCAGAATTTTTAGGGGAACGATTTAAAGATATACAGCTTGATGCAGTATATGCAAGTCCGCTGATAAGAACAAGACAAACAGCAGAGGGCTTATGTAAATATAAAGATTTGCCGATAATTGAATGTGCCGGTTTAATTGAAATTAACGGCGGAGATTTAGAAGGTGTAGCCTTTGAATACATAAGAGAGCATTATAAAAAAGAGATGGAACATATGGTTAATTCACCGAGTAAATTTGCACCGCCAAACGGTGAAACCATGCGTCAGGTTTATGACCGTATCAGCAAGGCGATTGATGATATTGCATACAAAAATGACGGCGGTACAGTAGCGGTTGTATCACATGGCTGTGCAATACAAAACTATATACATTACACAACAAAGCTGCCATATGATGAAATGTCGGGCTTTGTAATGAGCAATGCAGCAGTTACAAAGGTGTTATATAACTTTAAAAACAATACCATAACAACTGAGTTCTTTAATGATGAGGGACATATACCGGGAGAATTCAGGTCTATTCCAAACAGACGTCCCAAACAGGAGTTGACGATGACATTATGAAAATTTTAGCTGTAGATTACGGTGATGCACGCACAGGACTTGCAATCTGTGACAAAGGTGAAATGCTTGCTTCACCGCTTGGTGTAATACATCAAAAAAATGCAGGCAAACTGCTTGTTGAAGTAGTGGAAGCGGTAAAACAAAGCCGTGCCGAATTGCTTGTTGTGGGACACCCTATCAACATGAACGGGACATTAGGTGAACGTGCGGAATTATGCAGTGAATTTGCAGCAAAGCTGGAAGAAGCCTCAGGTGTACATACAGTGCTTTGGGACGAACGCAGCACAACGGTAACTGCAACACAATATCTCAACATGACCGACACAAGAGGTAAAAAAAGAAAAGATGTGGTTGATGCCGTTGCAGCTACCATCATCTTAGAAAGCTATTTGAGCTACAGAAGAAATAACCCCGAAGCCTAACATCTCCGGAGTCTTCCGCCGCCGCCGACAAGGCGAGGACAGCTTTCGCTGTCCTCGCCTTGTTCTTGCCGCAAAGCGGCAAGGGTGCGGATTTCGTGAAATCCGCACCGGCGGCGGCGTGGGACGTGGAGCAGAGGTTGGAAACAGTATGCCGAAGAAATCAAATTTCCATGCAGTGTAAAATTTTGGAGATGATACTGTCAATGGGAGAGCTGCTGTCAAGGCAAACGGCAGAGCTTGCCTTGTAAAGAGCACGGCGTTTTTGGTAAAGAGCTTTGAGAGTATCTTGGGTGTTGTCGGTTACTAAAGGACGGTCACTGTCTTTTATTCGTGCATAGCAGATGTCAAAGCTTGGGTCAAGCTGTATAACAAGTGAAAAGTTATCTGCAAATAGCTGTGTATTGCGCTTTACAGTCATAACTTGACCTCCGGTAGAGATAACACAATTATTTTTGGCTGAAAGTGTTTTTACGGCAAGATGCTCTTGTTCACGAAAAAAATCTTCACCTTTGGAAGAAAAAATTTCAGGGATAGACATACCGCAGATTTTTTCAACATATTCATCTGTATCAAAGAAATCCCAGTTTAATTTTTCAGATAATGCTTTACCAACAGTGGTTTTACCACTGCCCATAAAACCACATAGAACAACACGTTTAATTTCCATGGCAGTTAATTCCTTTCATAGATAGTTTATATAGCACAACTATATAGTAAAGCAATGGAAATTGTCAATAAAATGTGATATTAAAAAAGGTTAATACAGAATACTGAAAATTTTTTTGAAATGGGTATTGATAATTTATTTGAAAACAGGTATGATAAAATCCGTAAGCACTTGTTTTATAGAAAAAACAACAAAACAAGGCACATTGGGAATTGGACTTTATACCAAACCCGGTCTGAGTAATTTACTCTCATTTTGATTATACTTTATTAAGGAGGAACACAATGGATACTTTCGAAAGAGTTAAAGGTATTTTGTGTGAGCAATTGGATCTTGAAGACAATCAAGTTACAAAGGACGCAGAAATCATAGATGATTTAGGGGCAGATTCTTTGGATATTGTTGATTTGGTTATGACACTTGAGGAAGAATTTGACACCGAAATTCCTGACGAAGAAATTGAATCTTTAAAGACTGTCAATGATATTGTAAAATACATTGATGAAAATGCAGGTTAAGAGCTTTTTGTTTTTAAACAATGTTTTGATTTCAATCAACAATGTATCAAGTCGGAGTTCGACTTGATACATTTTATTTTGTAAATCTTTTACTTGCACTTGAAAAAAACCTTGGTGCAGAATATAATAGAAAATATGTGAACTTTGATGAATAGAAAGGTGGAGCAATTAATGAGCGGGCAGAAAAAAATGGTAGAGGCAATAACCTCAATGGACGAGGATTTTGCAAAATGGTATACCGACGTTGTAAAAAAGGCGGAATTATGTGACTATTCCTCAGTAAGAGGCTGTATGATTGTTAGACCATATGGTTGTGCTTTATGGGAAAATATTACAAATGTACTTGATGGCAAGTTCAAAGCATTGGGACATCAAAATGTTATGATGCCGCTGTTTATACCTGAAAGTCTGCTGCAAAGAGAAAAAGACCATGTTGAAGGCTTTGCACCCGAAGTTGCTTGGGTTACTCATGGCGGAGATGAAGAACTTACAGACCGCCTTTGTGTTCGTCCTACAAGTGAAACCTTGTTCTGTGAACACTTTAAAAATATAATAAATTCATATCGTGATTTGCCAAAATTATATAACCAATGGTGTTCGGTTGTACGTTGGGAAAAAACTACAAGACCTTTTTTAAGAACTACCGAGTTTTGGTGGCAGGAAGGTCATACCATGCACGAAACAGCAGAAGAAGCTAAAGCAGAAACAGAACGTATGCTTAATGTGTATGAAGATGTGTGTGAACATTATCTTGCAATACCTGTTATTAAAGGCAGAAAAACAGATAAAGAAAAATTTGCAGGTGCAGAAGCTACTTATACAATTGAAGCTATGATGCATGACGGTAAAGCATTGCAGTCAGGTACATCGCATTTCTTTGGTGACGGTTTCGCTCGTGCATTTGATATTACTTTCCAAGGCAGAAACAATACCGCAGAGTATCCATTCCAAACTTCATGGGGTATGTCTACAAGAATTATTGGTGCTATTATTATGACCCATGGTGATGATAATGGTTTAGTTATGCCACCTGCTGTTGCACCTGTTCAGGTTGTTGTAATTCCTGTAGCACAGCATAAAGAAGGCGTTACCGAAAAAGCTACAGAACTTAAAGAAAAAATCTCGGAATTTTGCAGAGCTTCAATTGATATATCAGATAATTCTCCGGGTTGGAAATATGCTGAATATGAAATGAAAGGTGTACCTTTGCGTTTGGAAATCGGACCTAAAGATATTGAAAAAAATCAATGTGTATTGGTTCGCAGAGATAATCGTGAAAAATATTTTGTTCCGCTTGATGAACTGGAAACAAAAATTCCCGAATTACTTAAAGAAGTACATGACGGTATTTATAATAAAGCACTTGCCAATCGTGAAGCAAGAACATTTACTGCAACGACAATGGAAGAAATGACAGAAAAGCTTGCTGAAAAAACAGGTTTTGTTAAAGCAATGTGGTGCGGTGATGTTGAATGTGAAGAAAAGCTTAAAGAAGTAGTTGGTGTATCTTCAAGATGTATGCCATTTAATCAGGAACAAATTTCCGATAAATGTGTTTGCTGTGGTAAACCTGCAAAATCAATGGTTTATTGGGGTAAAGCATATTAAAAGCTGAAATTTTCTTCGCTGTGGGGCGGCACAATTCGGCATTTAATGCCGCCGGC
>JAVVRS010000020.1:0-3821 GCA_036654595.1 Oscillospiraceae bacterium
AGGTCGAAACTAATCTCAATGGTCTTACAATGACAGCTCCCGAAAAGGGACGTGTTTCCTATACTTTCGCTAATGTAGCTAAACTTGCTTCTGCTACGCCTTCTACCGATGTAGAAAACAACGAAACAATTTCCGGTAATACAATCCCTGCAACAGGTGGCCCTATTGAAGAAGCTCCTTATATCGCCGGTCTGCAAGCTCCTGTTGTTGCTACCCCCGATAAAGCTTCCGAAGCTGTAAATACAAACCCCGTAAAACCTCATTCAAGCTCCGCTGCTGAAACTGTAGAACCCTTTGCAGAACCTTCTCAAAACAATAAAGCAACATTACCAATCTTGCCAATCACTCTTATGGTAGGTGCTCTTATTGTAGGTGCTCTTATTGTAGGTTCTGCTACATACTTTATCTACAAAAAACGCAGTCAAAACTAATTTTTGTGTTTGTTATAGTTATCACTGTTCTAAATAACTACACAAAAACGTAATCATTTACACGAACAACTGATGACTGTTAATTTCAGTCATCAGTTGTTCGTCTTATATTATGATTATAGGCTACTTGCTTTCAGTTAACTGCAATAAAACGATGCTATGGAAAGGAGAAAATTTATGGATTATTCCAAAAATCTAGAAGCTTTAAACCATGGAATTGAACTTGATATGAAATTAATATGTGCTGATTTGAGAGAGCAGGCATTAATTTCAGGTGCTTTTTGCCAAGATTATGAACTTTTTAAAATAATATATCGTTTTATAGAACGCAGACTTAAACGCACTAACAGTACTTCATACTTAATACTGTTTACTCTTACCGATAAGAATTGTAATTTTCTATCACTGAATGAAAGAGAAATGCAAATGGCAACTCTTCATAAGGTAATACAAAATGCTTTACGCATGGGTGATGTTTTCACCCAGTACAGCGGTTGTCAATTCCTCATCATGGTGCCCGATGCCGCTGAACAATCTGTCAACATGATTGCCGCTCGTATCCATGATATGTTTTTCCTCGAAAACAGAAGAAGTAAAAACACAACGCTTCTTCATCACTCTTGCCCAATGCAGCCTGCAACACATTTATAGCTGCAAAAAAGCACACAGATTAGCCTCAATTTTGAGTGCTAACCTGTGTACTTTTTATTTAGTAAGCTTTTTTATATTGCTAAGAAGCTTTTAATGTCTTTTTACCTGCATTTATTTTTTTGTCTGTAGGCCCTGTTACCATACCATTATCATTGGACTGTTTTGAACGTACATATTGTGATAATGCAAAGTTAAGTACAAAATAAACCAATGCAATCAGTGTAAACAAGGTGAATACCTGTGCTGATGTCGTCATTTTACCCATCAAAATCATACCTTTTCCGGTAAATTCTTCAATCGAAACAACCCAAAGGAATGATGTATCTTTAATAATTGTAACCATCTGTGATAAAAGTGATGGTACAATTTTTTTGAATGTCTGTGGTAAAACAATATGAATTAAACTTTGAAAAAATGTAAATCCCTGTGATGATGCCGCTTCAAACTGTCCTTTTGGTATAGAGTTTAAACCACCACGAATAATTTCAGCAACAACTGCACTGGTAAACAATGTAAATGATAACACTCCTGATGCTACAGGTGGAATTGGTACCATAAAACGTATTACCAATACCCATAAAATATTAGGTGTACATCTGAATACTTCAATATATACCGCTGCAATATTTCTGATAAGTGCATTACCATAATTACGCATTACAGCAAGTACCGAACCAATAATAATACTTAAAATAATCGTTATTATTGCTACCATCAGCGTTATTTTCAGCCCATTTGCCAAGAACATCATATTATCAAGAGTAAATATAGCACTCATTAATTCACAGCTCCTTTCACGGCTTTTGCCTTAACAGGAGCAGGTGCATTATTTTTTGCTTTTTCTTCAAGATTTCTTGCTAGCTTTGAAAGTGGGAAAGTTAATGCAAAGTAAAGCAAACCTGTAACTACATATGCAGGACCATAGAATAATCTTGTTGTTGACCATGAATCACAACGATACATTAAATCTCCACCTGCAATCATTGCCAACACAGATGTATTTTTAATTAAATTTACAGCTTGATTTGTAAGCGGCGGTAAAATAATCTTAATAGACTGTGGTATTATAATATATCTAATTGTTTGATGATATGTAAAACCTTGTGACGCCGCAGCTTCATGCTGACCTTTACTGATTGACTGTATACCTGTCTTAACTACCTCTGATATATAAGCCCCATGATAAATACCAACACCAATAACACCAATCGTAAATACCGACAACACAATTCCTACACGAGGAAGTCCGTTATATAAGAAAAACACTTGAATAACAAGCGGAGTATTCTGCCAAATCTCAACATAAATTCTGCTGATTGTTCTTAATATCTTTGAATTTGAAGATGAAAACACACCAAATATAATTCCAAGCACCATTGCCAAAGCAAGCCCCAGAACAGCAACACGAAAGGTCATCCATAGACCCAGCATAAAAACATCAATATCCTGAAACAGTGCAACCCATTTGTGCAGTGCAAAAGGAGAACTCATTCAACCACCATCTCTTCCCCAAACGGATTTTTTACATCGTTTACATTCTTTTAAATACCACAGCTACAGGCTCCGCAGGCGTGCGGCAACCGTCGGTTGCCGCACAAATTGCCGCCATTATAGGCGGCAATTGCGGATTTGCCCGTATACGGGCAAATCCGAGCCTGCGGAGCAGAGCTTTGACCTGCATAAATGCTTGGTAATACAAACATATACATCTGCGAATTAGACTATTGTAAATCCGCAGATGTAATTATTATTGCTATCATAAAATGCCGCTAAAAGCTTAATACACTATTATTTAGAATTGCTTATGCCCCATGTTTCCAACATTTTGTCAAGTTCACCGTTTGTTTTAAGTTCATTAACAGTATCATTAACAAGAGTAGCAAGCTCTACATTGGATTTTTTACTTGCAACACCATATTCTTGAGGAGAAAAT
Organism: Oscillospiraceae bacterium; assembly: GCA_036654595.1. Lineage (GTDB taxonomy): Bacteria > Bacillota > Clostridia > Oscillospirales > Ruminococcaceae > RGIG7389. Next base: position 3,016 of record JAVVRS010000020.1, read on the forward strand.
CTATCAGGCAATATTTCTGTGGTATCATCAAGATAACCTGCAAGAATAGCACCATCAACCGAGAATACATCTACACGACCGGAATCAAGAGCTGCTTTAATTTCGGGATATGAAGCAAATTCAGAGAAGCTTACTTTAACACCAAGTTCTTTTGCAGCAGCATCAATTGCCTCTTTACTTGTTGCACTTTGTGCTACACCAATTGTTTTGCCGTCCATATCTGCCAAAGATTTAAATCCGGCAGCTTTTTTAACAAGTAAACCAACGCCATCTGTAAAGTAAGGATCAGAGAAGTTATATACTTCTTTACGTTCATCATTAATTGTAAATGTTGCAATTATAAGGTCAACTTCACCATTATCAAGCAGTGGACCTCTTGTTTTTGCGGTAACGCCTTGAACTTCAACTTTACTTTCATCGCCAAAAATTTTACCTGCAATTTTCTTTGCCAGGTCAATTTCAAAGCCTTCTACTTCATTTGTTGATGTATTTTTATAACCAAACTTAGGTACATCTACTTTAACGCCAACCTTTAGCACGCCTCTGTCTTTGATTTTTTGTATGGAACCGTCTGTTGCAGGAGCTGTTTGAGCAGGTGCATCTGTAGTAGGAGCTGTTGGTTCTTTAGGTTTTGAGGAACCGCAGCCAACGGTAAGTACCATAGCGGCAAGCGTTGCAACTGCTGCAAGCTTTTTGATAAATGAATTCATGTTAATCTACCTCCGTTAAAATTAAAAATTTTTGTGTGCTTATCTCAAAATCTTTCCTAAGAAAGCTTTTGTACGCTCATTTTTGGGTGCTTCAAA
>JAVVRS010000020.1:3921-10544 GCA_036654595.1 Oscillospiraceae bacterium
TAATCAACCTTTAATTCCACCTTTCAGTATTTTACAGTAAAATATAGGTTTATTATACTCCAAACAAATATGTATTGTCAACAATAATATGAATGAACAATAGTTCTTTCTTGCAAAATATCATCTATTTCTTCATTTACAGCTATCTGCCTTGTATAAATTTATTCAGCGTTTCATCAGTATTAGAGCCATTTTACGCACTATGCCGACAGCATCTCCATTTAATTGATGCTGTCGGCATAGTTGCAAATATCACAAAGTCGGGTTGCAACACTTTGCTCATTCCCATCTGTGATAAATCCTCTTTAATTCATCTGAAAGTTCTCCGTCTTCATTCTGCATAATAAGCGGAGCTTCTACTGTCATATATGACTTTGAACCTTTTTTACCTTCTGCCAAAAAAAGCCATGGTGCAGTATCTCCACGTTTTTGTACAAATTTTACACGCTTTGGTTCAATATTATTTTTTCGCATAGCTTCAAGAACATCAGCAAGTCTTTCAGGACGCTGACAAATACACAATCTGCCGCCAAATTTCAGCAGGTTTTCTGCGGCTTTACAAACATCATCAATTCTGCACATCACTTCATGTCTTGCTATTGTGTGCTTGTCACATTCGTTAAGTATTCCCGTACCTTGTACTTTATATGGTGGATTGCAGGTAATTACATCAAACTCTGTAGGAAACATTGTCCGTTTAAGATTTTTTAAATCTATATTTAACGGTATCACTCGATGTTCCAATTTGTTTACAGCCACTGTTTGTTCCAATTGTTCTATAGCTTGACTTTGTATATCAATACAATATGCTTTTAACGGTCCATTGTATTCTCCATACTCATCGGGACGAAACCAAAGCATTGCCACAATACCACAGCCTGTCCCTAAATCCATTGCAAAATCTTTACGCTTCACCTTCGCAAAATCTGAGAGAAGAAATGCGTCTGTTCCAAACTTATGTTCAGGTGATACTGCAATTTTAATGGCACTGCCTAACTGTTCATAGGCAAATTCCAATCATCATCACACCCTTAATTGTAATTTTTCTTTCAAATCATGTATAACTCTGTCGGCAGCAATCAGTAAAACTTTGTCACCGCTCATTATCTGTGTATTACCACGAGGAATAATTAAATTTCCATCACGAGTTATAGAGGCTATAACTGATTCATTTGGCAATTCAAGCTCCATCAGACGTATTCCGTTAAGCTTGTAATTTTTAGGTACTTCAATCTCATAGACCGCTGCTTCTCCCCTATTAAGTGATAGCAATTGTTTCATCTGACTGGTATCAATTTCACGTTCAAGTAAACGAGAAATACTATCGGTAGAAGAAATAGGTATATCTACTCCCAGTCTTTTCATTATTTGAGTATTCTTTGGATTGTTAACTCTGGCTATAGTTTTAGGTACATTAAATACCTGTTTTGCCAACTGACAAACAATTAAATTATCTTGGTCTTTTCCTGTTACACTTACAACAGCATCTGCTTTTGGAGCCTCTGCGAGTTCCAACATTTCAATGGTTGAACCGTCACCAAAAAAAACAGGTATATCAAGCATATTGGCTATGCTGTCACAGGTTTCTTTACTCTTTTCAATTATTTTTACATTATGTCCGTGTTCAATCAAGGTTTTACTCAAATAAAATCCAACCTTACCTGCACCTACTATAATTACTTTCATATACTTACTCCTGTATTCTTCACATTATTAATCCGCTACTCTTGCATAAATTAAGCGGTCTGTTATTTTTAAAGGATACGATATTCCATTGATAAGTGTTATTTTCCCATTATCATGCAGTATGCCGAATATACTTTCACTCTTTGTACAATCGTTTATCAGAACCATAACATCTACACCAACAAGCTTATCGGACACCTTTGCAGTAGAATAAGAAATTACTGTATCGTCAAATGCAACGTGTTTTGTTTGGTCACGATCGGTAATAAGTGCATATACTGCCGAAACAGTAAGATTTGTCGGACAAACCATCTTTATTCTAAAATGCTTAAACACCGCTTCATTTTCAGGTTCAAAAATACTTGCCAATACTCTTGGTACTTTGAAAATTTCTTTTGCAATTTGGCAAACCATTGCGTTGGTATTATCATCATCGGTAACAGCTGCCAAAGCATCACACCCTTCTATTCCCGCTTCACGCAAAACATCTTGGTCAATACCTACTCCTTCCACCGTAAATCCATCAAAGTCATCATCAAGATGCCTGAAATTTTCTCTGTTACGCTCTACAACTACTACATCATGTCCCATACGGCATAATACATTTGCCAGTCTTGCGCCTACTTTATTACACCCAATTACCAGAATATTCATATTAGTCCTCATTTCACCAGATTAATGATTTTTAATTCAAATTCAATAAGATATATTCATATTATATAGTACCTAAAAAAAAATACAAGTATTTATATATAACACTTGCAATATTACTCAAAGACAAGCATACAATGTACTGTAATACTAACGCTGAATATACCCCATACAAGTGTAATTAAAATCTTTATATAGGCATGGGTATGAGATATCTCATGCTTTGGGCGGCACAAGCAAGGGCAAACGACGGTTGCCCTTGCGGCGGCATAAGCCGCCGAGCGGCGTAAGCCGCTTTGTGCCGCCAATAAAGCTTGGTTTACAGATAAAATTATAATAAAGGAGTGAAATTATGTTTGCTGTTATAACCTGCAATAAAACTCATTGTTCATTGATGAGCAAACTTAAACATTTTATACGGGCACCTGTAGCTATACCTATTCAAACAAAACTTTACAATTCATCTTATTATGTAATATCAATTAAACATAAATGCAGTGCTAAACAATTAGCTTTTGCCTGTGAAGAATTTCCCGGTAAACTGCTTATTTCCTCTGAAATTGTACTTCCGCAAAATTCTATGTATACAAAGCCCGATACCTCTGTTTTTGACCGTCGTATACTGATAAATACTGCCAAATCAATACTGAAAAATTCTTCTGTCCCATTGTATATGCAAAGTATTGGTATAATTGATGTTGATGGGTGCTGTAATGAAACTGTAAGAGAACTTGTATTTACTTGTCCATCAGTTAAGGTGTTTACTTTAAATGCAATTAATTATTCGGATTTTTGCTTTGAAATGATGGAAGAACATGGTGCGGTTATCTCAATTGTGAATACTCCTCAAGCTCTTTCAGACATGAGTATTATTATATCACCTATGCCATTTGTGTGGGAAGATAAGTTATCAATAAAACCGCCTATATTATCAGTGCAAAATGTTCAATTAAACGGAGCTGTTCAGCTGATACACAGTTTTTTTCCGCTTTTACCTACTACATTTATATCACAAATCCCTTTAGGAGTTTCTCCGCATGAATTTGCCGCTGCTGCTTACACACACTGTAACATACCATTTTTACAAGACTGCATTGCCGAAAGTGGAATTTGCAAACAAAATCTTCCATCTGTAAATCAAATTACAAATTACATAAATAATGAATTTTACTCTCAAAGCCGTAAAAAATAAAATCCTTGACATTATCTGTGTATTTTACTATAATACTAATATTGTCCTATTATAATGTATTAATTATCTCTTGTAATAAACAATATGCACATTTTTGCATTTAACAATAACGATGTGTTTTGTAAGTTTTGTGCTATCCGCCCCGCAGGTGGGCGGCTTCGCCGCCCGTATTGCCACTATGTGGCAATATATGCTGTTGCCCCCGTGGGGCAACAGCATACCTGCGGGGCGGAGCCCCAGACCGACAGAATGTCGGAGCAACGATATGCAAAAATATAATTTTACCAATCACAAATCCGTATACAAATACTTCTTAGGAGCGATGAAGAATGGCATTACCCAACGAAATTAAACAACTTAAAATGACTAAACAAGGTTATGATGAATTAGTAGCTGAGTTAGAATATCTTAAAAGTGAAAAGCGTGCCGAAATTTCAGATAAAATTAAAACTGCAAGAGGCTTTGGTGACCTTTCTGAAAATAGTGAATATGATGAAGCCAAAAATGAACAAGCTGTTGTTGAAAACAGAATTCTTACATTAGAATCTCAAATTCATCGTGCAACAATTATAAAGCAATCTGAAATTTCTTCCGAAATAGTTTCCATTGGCTGTAAAATTACAATAAGAGATGTTGAATTTGATGATATTCTTGAATATCGTATGGCAAGTTCTGTTGAATCCAATTCAGATATGGGTTCAATAACCGATGAATCTCCTGTAGGTAAAGCTTTGCTTGGTCACAGAGTAGGCGAACTGATTAATGTAACAGTTCCTTCCGGTGCTGAAATTGCATATGAAATCATGAAAATTGAGATTTAATCAAATGTAAAGTTCTCAGCAAGTTTCAGCAATCTTACCCTTTGGCAATCATGTATCTTCTCCACAAAAAATCAAAGGGTGTTCCCGCTTTTAATGGGAATACCCTGTTTTTTATATTATATATTAATACTTAAACATACCCGTGGGAAAAGAAAGGACGTACAATAAGATGGCAGATAACAATCAAACCAATCCTCAATCTCAACAGGAATTATCCGAAGTACTTCAAATTCGCAGAGATAAACTTACTGCATTAAAAGAAGCGGGTAAAGACCCTTTTCAAATTACTTCATATGACAGAACTGCTACAACTGAACAAATATTAACCAACTTTACCGAAATGGAAGGTAAACAAGTTTCAATAGCCGGTCGTATTATGCTTAAACGTGGAATGGGTAAAGCCTCATTCTTTGATTTGCGTGACAGTACAGGTAAAGTACAGGTCTATATCCGTAAAGATACTGTAGGTGATGAATCTTATGATGACTTTAAAAAATGGGATATCGGTGATATTATCGGTGTTGAAGGTGAAGTATTTAAAACACATATGGAAGAAATTTCTGTTAAAGCCTCTAAAGTTGTACTCCTTTCAAAATCTCTTTTACCAATGCCCGAAAAATTCCATGGCTTAAAAGACCAAGATTTACGTTACCGTCAGCGTTATGTTGACCTTATTATTAATCCTGAAGTGCGTGATACTTTCATTAAACGCTCTATGATTATCCGTGAATTAAGAACCTGTTTAGATAACATGGGTTTCCTTGAAGTTGAAACACCTATCCTTCATTCAATTGCAGGCGGTGCTACTGCAAAACCATTTATTACTCATCATAATACATTAGATATGGATTTGTATCTCCGTATTGCTCCTGAACTTTATCTCAAACGCTTAATCGTTGGCGGTTTTGATAAAGTGTATGAAATTGGACGTGTTTTTAGAAATGAAGGTATGTCTACCCGTCATAACCCGGAATTTACTATTCTTGAATTATATCAAGCTTATACAGATGTTAATGGTGTAATGGATATTACCGAAAATTTATTCCGTCATGTTGCTAAAACAGTTACAGGCAGTGCAATGGTAACTTATGATGGCGTTGAAATTGATTTGGAAAAACCATTTAAGCGTCTTACTATGGCTGAAGCTGTTTTACAATTCACCGGAGTTGATTTTAAACAAATTAAAACTATTGAAGCTGCAAGAGCTGTTGCTGATGAACATCATATTACATTTGAACAAAGACATGGTGTTGGGGATATACTTAATCTGTTCTTTGAAGCTCATTGTGAAGAAAAACTTGTTCAACCAACCTTTATTACTGAACATCATGTTGATATCTCACCTTTGGCAAAACGTAAAGCTGATGACCCTGATTATACTGAACGCTTTGAACTCTTTATTCTCGGTCGTGAATATGCCAATGCGTTCTCTGAACTTAATGATGCCATTGACCAACGTGGACGTTTTGAACATCAAGTTGCACTTAAAGAGCTTGGTGATGATGAAGCAACAGGTATGGACGAAGATTTCTTAACTGCTTTAGAATATGGTATGCCACCTACCGGAGGACTTGGTATTGGTGTTGACCGTTTGGTTATGCTCCTTACTGACAGTGCTTCTATAAGAGATGTTCTTCTTTTCCCAACTATGAAACCTATAAATAAGTAAAATTTAAAACCCCTCGACTTTAGCTTGATTGCTTTTGTCAAGGGGTTTTTTTATTTGTATTCATTTACAAGTGGTTCTCGGCAATACTGTTTTAGTTTTGCCATACTTGCTCCAAAGCTTTTAAAATTTTCTCTTGCTTCTTGTAAAGTCAAACCATGATTTTGGTCACTTTTTTCATCTATCCCTAAAATAAAAGTATCTATCTCCCAAAAGCACACGGGACAAATAAAGGCAAGTGCATCACCATTATTGGGAATTGTAATATATCCACAGCATGGACAAGCTGATTTTTCCCCTATATCTATCTCTGCATTATTCTCATCTTTTATTATCTCATCGTTTACCGTTGGCAATAAGAGCTTCTTATAACTTTTCATTTCTACGCACATATTCTCCCCAAAATTGCAATTATTTACGGCTTCTGGGCACAATTTACGCCGCAAAGCGGCGTGCGGCGGCTTCGCCGCCGCTATGATGGCACGAAGTGCCATCATAAATTGTGCCCCGAGCCTAAGCCGCAAACTATCTGTCCTCCCTAAAATAAGGATTACCCAACCAACCCGGAGCTTGATTTTCTTTACGGCCACGAATTGTAATAAATACA
>JAVVRS010000021.1:0-10502 GCA_036654595.1 Oscillospiraceae bacterium
TTGCTCCTCTTTATAAACTTGCGGATAAAGCTTATCAAAGTATAGAGCAGAGTATGCGTTTGCATGATATATATAATCTTGAAATAAATGAGCTTGCCAAAAGCGAAAAGAAGTTTATTGATGATTATTTCAGAGTATATGTTTTGCCTGTTTTGTCACCGCAGATAATTGATAGCAACCACCCATTTCCACATCTGGAAAATAAGGCATTGAGTGTTGTTGCCTTGCTTAAAAACAATGGTAAAAGCATTTTTGCAATTATACCGATACCTAATTGGCTGCCATTATTTGTAATGTTACCCGGAACAAATGTACGTTATGTTATGATGGAAAAGATATTTTTTCATTATGCACAAAATCTGTTTAAAGTTTATGAAATGGCAGATAAAGCGATAGTTTGTGTAACTCGTAATGCTGATATTAAGCCTGATGATGAAGTATATGATGTCAATGAAGATTTTCGTCAGCGAATGAAGAAAATACTTAAAAAGAGAGCACGCTTGGCAGCGGTACGTCTGGAGATTGATGGAAACAAAAATGAAGATATAGTTAAATATATGTGTGACCGACTTTCTATTCAACGCACACAGGTATTTAAAAGTGATTCCCCTATTAATATGAAGTATGTTTTTTCATTGCGTGATAAATTTCCGGAAACTCAAAAAGCATTGGAATATCAGCCATACAGCCCATTGATACCGCCTTACATTAATTCAAAGGAAAAAATGATAAAGCAAATTCAAAAACAAGATATTTTGCTTTATTATCCTTATGATTCTATGGAACCGTTTTTAAGACTCCTTAAAGAAGCAGCACAAAATACGGACGTAATTTCAATTAAAATAACAATATATCGTCTTGATAAAAATTCAAATATTGTTGAGCATTTAATTGCCGCATCTGAAAATAAAATTGATGTAACAGTTTTAATGGAATTAAGAGCAAGGTTTGATGAAGAAAATAATATTGAATGGGCAGAAAAATTGATAGCTGCGGGTTGTAAAGTTATTTACGGTTCCGACGGCTTCAAAGTTCATTCAAAGATTTGTTTAATAACTTACCGAGAAAAAAATACAATTAAATATATAACTCAAATCGGCACCGGCAATTACAATGAAAAAACAGCAAAACTATACACTGATATTTGTTTAATGACAGCAAATGAAGCAATCTCAGAAGATGCAAACCATTTTTTCAATAACATGGCAATTTCTGATTTAAATGGTGAATACAGTACATTATTGGTTGCACCTCAAGGAATTGAAGCAGGTTTTATGGCTTTAATTGACCAAGAGATAGCAAAGAAACAAGATGGTAAAATTATTATAAAAGCAAACTCCTTAACACACAGAGCGGTAATTGATAAATTGGCAGAAGCATCACAAGCGGGTGTTGATATCAAGATGATAATAAGGGGAATTTGCTGCATACTGCCAAATGTTAAGGATAAGACAGAAAATATATCTGTAATGAGCGTTGTGGGCAGATTTTTAGAGCACGCAAGAATATATATATTCGGTGAAAAAATGTACATAAGTTCAGCTGATTTAATGACAAGAAATCTTGTTAAAAGAGTAGAAATTGCTTGTCCTATTCTTGATGAGCTTATTAAAAAGCAGATACTTAACGATATAGATTTAATTTTGAGTGATAATGTTAAAGGCAGAATTTTACAAAGCGATGGAAGTTACACAAAACCTGCAATAACAGGTCAGATTGTTGACAGTCAGATGACCTTTATTAAAGGTCGTTTAGAGGCTGCAGAACAAGCACTGCAAAATACGGAACCTGATAAATTATCTGTTTCAAAGAAAATACGGGATTTTATAGATAAAATGCTTAACCATAAGCAATAATTTATAAATTAATTAAAAAAATGGTATAATAAAATATCGGTGCAAAATTTTGCTAACGCAAATGCACCATGACCGATTATACCACAATCGCTTTGCGATTATGGTATAATACGCTTTCTTTTTGCAAGAAAGCGTATGTTTTTATGCAATTTAATTGGTTTTTGAATTGCGATATGTTATAATAAGAAATAATACTGTAACACCCGAGGGGCATTGACCTCGCCGTTTAAACTGCATGATGCAATGGTTTGCTGTGGCGAGGTATACCGCACCTTCTGCCATGGTGCTTTTTTGTGTTAGCCTAACTCGTGGCGTGTCGCCCCACAGCAGGGACCGGCGTTGCACGCCGGCCCCTGTTGCCACATAGTGGCAACAGGCGGATTTATCCGCCGCTGTGGGGCTTAGATGAAAATATAAACAATGGTTTTCTGTTTGGTAAAATAACAAAGACGTTGATATTTAAAGTTATAATAGAGAACAGGGAGGGAAATATAGATGCTGAAAAAAGCTAAATCTTATTCACTCGTTGGAGTCATATTATCTACAATTCTACTTATTGCAATTATATTTACTTCCATACTGTATTTTATAGCAAGCACAACAGATGATGCGAATGAACAAAATCAACAATATCTCAAAGAGATAGCAGTACAAAATGCAGCGTTAATTAAAAGTAAAGTTGATGGAGATTTAGAAACATTAGATGCGATTTCAAATATTATAGGTTGTGAAGAACAATTTAGTGAAGAAGAAGTAATGAAAGTTTTAAATTCAGAAGGAGAACGTCGTTCATTTAAAAGGTTGGGCTTTGTACTTGATGCGGGAGAAGTAAAAACAACCGATGGAACTGTACTCAATATACTTGACCGCAAATATTATAAAAAAGCTTTATATGGAGAGAGCAATATTTCGGATAAGCTGGAGGACAGAGCTACCGGAGGATATATAAATGTATATGCAGTTCCACTGTACCATGAATCTGTTATGGAAGGCGTTATAATTGCAACAAATGCAACAGAACAGTATTCTGATTTACTGAGTATAGACAGCTTTTCGGGTGAAGGATTTTCATATATTATAAAGAAAAACGGCAATACCGTAATATACCCCAAGCATAAAAACGGTTTAGAGGAATTTGAAAACATATTTGATGAAATGCTAAAAAACGGAGCAGATGAAGCTGATGTGGAAAGCATGAAGGATAATATGGACAGTAATCTTGATGGTGTAATGGAATACACAAGATGCGGTATAGAAAATATAGGAGCATATAGCAGAGTCGGTGTAAATGACTGGTATGTAGTTTCAGTAGTGCCAAAAGACATTATTTTTAGGAATACCAACAGGCTTTTGCATAGGAATTTAATAGCGGTGACACTTGTTGCAACATTATTTTTGATTTTGTTGACGGCAATTTTTTATATAAGCAAAAAAAATCATAAAGAACTTGAACGGCTTGCATATGTTGATGAACTTACAGGGTGCAACAATCTTAATAAATTTAAATTACTGGTGAAAGAAGCACTTGATAAATATACAGATGAACCTTTATTTATGGCACGAATTGATATTGATAATTTCAAATTAATAAATGATATGTATGGTTTTTCCGAAGGAGATACTATACTGAAGGACATTGTAAAAATCATAGATTATATTGTGCCTAAAAGTGATGTTTATGCAAGAATAGGAAATGATGACTTCATTTTACTGCTTAGAACTGACTGTGAAGAAGATGTATTGGAATATGGATTAAGGTTTAGGAACGCATTTAAAGATATGTATTCGGGTAAAGGATACAATATAAATTTTACTACAGGTGTGTATAAAATTGAACAGGGAGAAACAGATGTAGCAAAAATAATTGACAGAACAACTATGGCACATCGCAATGCAAAAACATTAAACGGAGATAGAAAATATTCTTTTTTCAATGATAAAATCAGGCAAGATGCTGTAAAAATTAAAATGATAGAGGACAATATGCACGAGTCCATGAAAAACAATGAATTTGCAGTATATTTGCAGCCTAAATATGAAATGAGCACAAATGAAATGAAAGGTGCCGAAGCATTAATACGTTGGATAAAAGATGACATAGTTATTCCACCGTCAGAATTTATACCTATATTTGAAAAGAATGGATTTGTCGCAGAGATTGATATGTTTGTGCTTGAAAGCGTATGTAAACTTCAAAGAGGCTGGATTGACCAAAATATCACTCCGGTAACGATATCTGTAAATCAATCACAGGTACTGATTTCGAGCAAAGATTACATTGAAAAGCTACATTTAATCATAAAAAAATACAATATTCCACCTAATTTAATAGAGCTTGAACTTACCGAAACGGTAATACATAACAATATAGATATGCTGCGACATACACTTATAAGGCTGAAAGAAATTGGTTTTCTTATCTCAATTGATGATTTTGGCAGTGGATATTCTTCATTAAATATGCTCAAAGAAATTCATGCAGATGTTGTTAAGATTGACCGAGAATTTTTGAACAAATTAGAAGATAATGAAAGAGGACAGGTAGTGCTGTCAAATATCATACAGCTTGCGAAGAAACTACAGATGTCAGTTGTATGTGAAGGGGTAGAAACGATAAAGCAAGCAGAACTTTTACAAAATCTTGAATGTAATATAGCACAAGGATTTTTATATGCAAGACCTATGCCGGTAAGCGAATTTGAAAAAAGATTGTAAGAGGAATGTTTATTTCATGTTTTTGCATAAATAACTTTTCAAATCTGCAAAGAAGTGGTAGAATAGATGAAGTGATAATTAGCAGGCCTTATATGGTAAAGCTATTTAAATATAAATAGAAGGCGATATTATCAACAAAAATTATTAGAGAGAGGTACTCACATGAAACATTTGAAGAAATTAATGGCACTAACGCTAATGCTGGGAGTAGTTATGACAGCAACAGCTTGCGGAAGCAAAGCACCGGATCAAGCTAAACCAACAGGAGAACAACCTGCAGAAAAGCCGGCAGCAACCGAAAAATATTTAATTGCTACAGACACAACCTTTGCACCATTTGAATTTGAAGACAAAGACGGAAACTTTATCGGAATTGATATGGATATTCTCAAAGCAATTTCCGAAGACCAAGGATTTGAATATGAAGTTCAAATTTTAGGCTTTAATGCAGCAGTTCAAGCATTGGAATCAAAACAAGTTGACGGTGTTATTGCCGGTATGAGCATTACAGATGAACGTAAAGCAAAATTTGATTTTTCAGAACCATATTTTGACAGCGGAGTTGTAATGGGCGTTAAAGCTGATGATGCAACAACTAAAGGATATTCTGACCTAAAAGGTAAAAAAGTTGCTGTAAAAACAGGTACCGAAGGTGCTACATTTGCAGAATCAATTAAAGCTGAATATGGTTTTGAAACAGTTTATTTTGAAGATTCCTCAAGTGTGTATGAAGATGTAAAAGCAGGAAATTCAATTGCTTGTTTTGAAGATTACCCAACTCTTGGATATGCAATCACACAAAATGTAGGTCTTAAAACTGTTACAGAAAAAGAACAAGGTTCTTCTTATGGATTTGCTGTAGGCAAAGGTTTGACACCTGAACTTCTTGAAAAATTCAATAAAGGTCTTGCAAACATTAAAGCAAGCGGCAAATATCAAGAAATTTTAGACAAATACATTTAGGAGTAATTGATTAATGTTAGAGCTATTTATCGAGTGTTTTCCACGTCTGCTTGCAGGCTTGGGTCTTACTCTCAAGCTCACCTTTATTTCGCTGATTTTTGCAACGATTTTAGGGTTAATCTGCTGTTTGTTCAGAATTTCAAGATTTAAAATTCTACAGGGAATTGGTTCGCTTTATATCACATTGATACGAGGCACACCAATGTTGGTACAAGCTTTCTTTATTTACTTTGGTATTACACAAGCGTTGGATTTCCGTATGGGACCCGAAACAGCTGCTATTATTACACTTAGTCTGAATGCAGGTGCATACCTTTCGGAAACATTCCGAGGAGGTATACAAGCTGTAGATTCGGGTCAAATGGAAGCGGCACGAAGCTTAGGGCTTCCATATGGTGTAGCAATGGCGAAGGTAATTTTGCCACAAGCAATAAGGATTGTTATTCCGTCTATAATCAATCAAATTATAATCACGTTAAAAGATACATCTATTCTTTCTGCAATCGGTGTAAGAGAACTTACAATGAACGGAAAGATTATTATTTCCACAAACTTTGAATCATTTAAAATTTGGTCAATGGTTGCGGTAATGTATCTTGTGGTTGTGATTATTCTAACCAAGATTTCCGAGATGATTGAGAGGAGAATTGCTTATGGCAAAGGTAGTAGTTAAGAACTTATATAAAAGCTTTGGCTCATTGGACGTTCTCCGAGGAATTGATTTGGAAGTAAAAGAAGGCGAAGTAGTTTGTGTTATCGGACCATCAGGTTCGGGTAAAAGCACTTTGCTGAGATGTTTAAATGCACTTGAAACATCAAATCAAGGAACAATCATTGTTGATGGGACAGAAATTACTAACCCAAAGACTGATATCAATAAAATTCGTGAAAACATTGGTATGGTGTTTCAGCATTTCAATTTATTTAATCACCTTACTGTTGAAAAGAACATAACAATGGCACCATTAAACCGAAAGAAGCTTAACAAAGAAGATGCGAACAAAAAAGCAATGGAGCTTTTAGAGCGAGTAGGATTATCTGAAAAAGCAAAAGCTTATCCACATAATCTGTCAGGCGGACAGAAACAGCGTGTAGCAATTGCACGTTCTCTTGCAATGAACCCTGATGTTATGCTTTTTGATGAACCTACCAGTGCACTCGACCCGGAAATGGTAGGAGAAGTATTAAGTGTAATGAAACAGCTTGCAGAAGGCGGTATGACTATGGTTATTGTTACCCATGAAATGGGATTTGCCAAAGAGGTAGCTGACAGAGTTATCTTTATGGACGAGGGAATAATTGTAGAAGAAGGCAGCCCGGGAGAGGTGTTTGGTTCACCAAAAAATAAACGCACCATAGAATTTTTAAACAAGGTGTTGTAAACACATAAAAAGAACCTCCCGTTGCAGAATAACTGTGATGGGAGGTTTTTGTATATTGAGAGATAAATGGAGTGCTTACAGAATGAATGAAGATTACCGCTTGATACGTTCAAAACGAAAGAGTGTGGCAGTTTGTGTTGATGAAAAATCACAGGTAATCGTGAGAGCACCAATAAAAATGTCAGTTAAGTGTATAGAAGATTTTTTAGACAGACATTTAACTTGGATTGAGAAACAAAAAAATCTCAGAGAAACAGAGCTGCAAACAGTAACTTATTTAACAAATGAAGAAATACAAAGCTTGAAAGAAAAAGCAAAAGAATTTCTTTTGCAGCGAGTAACATATTATAGCAGCATTATGGCAGTTTCACCTACAGGAATTAAGATTACCTCGGCAAATGGGAGATGGGGGAGTTGCAGTTGGAAAAACAGTCTTTGTTTTCCATATAAAATTATGTTGCTACCCGAAGAACTAATAGATTATATTGTGGTACATGAACTGGCACATATACGAGAAAAAAATCACAGCAAAAACTTTTATGCTGAAGTAGAAAAATATATGCCAAACTATAAGCAATGTATAAAACAATTGAAGCTTATACAAAAAAGCTTACCTAAGGTATCACCCTAAATAAATGTAATGGAAAGAGGTACAAACTATGTTATTTGTATGTTATCCCAAATGCACAACCTGTCAAAAGGCAGGAAAATGGCTTGATGAACATGGTGTGAAATATGAAATGCGTGATATTAAAGTTAACAATCCAACTTATGATGAATTAAGGCAATGGTATAGTAAAAGTGGTTTGCCGCTCAAAAAATTTTTCAACACAAGCGGATTACTTTACAAAAGTCTTGAGCTAAAAGATAAACTGCCAACAATGAGTGAAGATGAGCAATTAAATTTACTTGCAACAGATGGTATGCTTGTAAAAAGACCGCTGGTAATTACCGAAGATATAGTTTTGGTTGGTTTCAAAGAAATTGAATGGGCGTCAAAGCTTATTTAACTTGCCGGCTGCCGAACAAATCGCAAAGCGATTTGTTCCTGTGGCAAAGCCACAGAGCCTGCCAAGCGGTTTCACCGCTTGGCAGGCAGGCAGCCGGCAAATAAGCTACGGAGGTGTAAAAAAATGAGTATAATAACTGTGGAAAATTTAACCTTTAAAGAAATATTAAGTTACCCTAAGATTGAGATTGAACAGGAAACTACCTTTGTATGCGGCAACAGTGGAGCAGGTAAAAGTACATTGCTTAAACTGCTTAATGGAGTAACCCCCAAAAGTGGCGGTAAGATTTATTTTAACGGTAAAAACATTGATGATACCGACCCAATAGAATTGAGAAAAAAAGTATTGCTTTGCGGTCAATCGGTTTATCTGTTTGATAAGAGTATAAGTGAAAATTTTGATGAGTATTATTCTTATAGAGAAATGCCGTTTTTAAATGATGAAGAAAAGATGAAATTTCTTCATATTTGCTGTGCTGATTTTCCATTGGATACAGTTTGTACATCAATGTCAGGCGGAGAACGGCAAAGAATATATATTGCAATATGTATGTCATTTATGCCGCAGGTGTTGATGCTTGATGAACCGACTGCTGCATTGGATACCAAAAATGCCAATGATTTAGTTAAAAATATAAAATTATTTTGTACAGAGAATAGTATTTCATTGATAATTGTGTGCCATAATGATGCTATAGCGGAGCATTTTGCGGATAAAATCATTACACTTGATGGGAGAATTGCTATATGAACGGTGCAGTACAGCTTGACCTTTTTCACTTTGGGGTAATTTATTTTTTATTGCTTGTTGTTTTGGGTGTAATGAAAAAATGCAAAATCAATCAAGGTAAGCTGCTGATTTTAGCAAGTGTAAGAATGACGGTTCAGCTTGTGTTGGCAGGTGTTATACTAACATTAATATTTAAAAATCCACACCCTGCATTTACAGTGTTATACATTTTGTGCATGACAATCTTTGCAATAGGCATGGTATTTTCTAAATGCAAAGGATTAAATAAAAAGTTTAAAGTAGTTATAGCCTGTTCACTTGCGGGTATTGGTATTAGTGTGATTGTATTTTTTGTTACGGTAATTGTAGGAGAAAATATTTTCAATCCGCAGTATACAATTCCGCTTGGAGGAATGATAATCGGAAATACAGTGACAGGTGTAAGCCTTGGCGTAAAAACCTTTAATGAAAACATTAAGACACAGCGAAATAAAATAGATACATTGCTTAATATTGGTTGTACACCGCAAAAAATACTTACACCTTTTGTGAACAATGCCTTAGAAACAGCCTTGCTGCCAACTTTAAATTCAATGATGGGTATGGGTATCATATCATTACCCGGCATGATGACAGGGCAGATTTTGTCGGGTACATTACCTACTACAGCGATATTGTATCAAATTTCAATAATGATTGCAATTTGTTCGGTAGTATGTTTCAGTGTTTTTTGTTCATTGCATTTTGGCAGTAAGACATTATACAATAAGCATTGTCAAATTATTGAACAATGACGGAGAAAGCATATGAGATTAACCTTGGATTATTATAAAGAGAGTGCACAAATAGTTGCCCCAATGCTTGTGGGAAAGCTGCTTTGCAGAAATATTGACGGGGAAATAATCAAACAGCGAATTATTGAAACAGAGTGTTATGTTGGCGAGCAAGATACAGCTTGTCATGCACATAAAGGACGAACACAGCGAACAGAGGTAATGTACAGTGAAGGTGGCATAGCATATGTTTATCTATGCTATGGTATACATAATTTGCTGAATGTAGTGAGCGGAGCAAAAGATTTTCCGTCAGCTGTGCTGATACGGGCAACAGAGAGCTTCAGCGGCCCCGGCAAACTTACTAAAGCAATGCAAATTGACCGCAGATTAAACGGTGAAAATCTTGTTAAATCTGATAAACTCTGGCTTGAACAAGATAATTTTATCTGTGAATATACTGTATCAAAGCGTGTAGGCATAGATTATGCAACAGAGGAATACCGAGAAAAACTTTGGAGGTTTACAATGAAAAATGTAAAGATTGATTAAAAAAATTAGCTAAATAAAACAAAAATCTATTGACAATGGGAAAGTTTTAGTTTATTATTTAGTTAAACAGTGTAAGCATTATCATTTTATATCATAACACTCATACATTTAAATCATTGATTCCAAACATCTGATTTCACCGAATGAAACATTAAATTTAGGAGGAATATTTATTATGGGAGTAAAAATTTTGCCGTTTGATCCTGCCTTATACGATGCAGCACTTGAAGTAATCAAAAATTCACGCAAACAAACTTACACACCGGAAACACTTTGTCAAGTACAGAAGATTATTGAAACAAAGTACTATTACTGGTGGATTATGGACATGAAAAAAGAGGAATATGCTTTAGATTTATTTACAAAAGACTTTACATATTACAATTTCGGACCTCAAAAAGTAACAGCAGAAGAACAGGCAAAGAGATCTAAATATGTAAATGAAGCATTATGCACAAAGCATATGGGACATCAACCCTTAATTTGGCTTATCAGCGATACAGAAGCAAAGGGTATTATCCA
>JAVVRS010000022.1:0-6687 GCA_036654595.1 Oscillospiraceae bacterium
TAATCGAGGATTGGATAATATTATTGAGGATTAGATAATACTATTATGGTTGAGCTATTGCCCATGCGTCTGATCCGTTCCATGTGTATGTATCGGCTGCAAGAGCTTTATCTGCTGTTTTACCATCAAGACCAAGCATTACTTTATCACCGGAAACAACGAGTTTTGAATCGTTAGCAGCACCTGTTACTGTGCCTGCTGCGTCAACATTTATTGTTCCGTTAACTTTTAGTGTTTTGCCAGTAGCAACGATTAATTTACCGTCAACTGCTACTACATCATTTGTGCCAATTGTTAGGTCTTTAGCAACAGTTAGTTCTGTTTTTGCAGGTACTGTTAATGTGAAAGCACCTTTGGCATTTGTGGAAAGTTCAATAGGACCGCCTGTGTGAGTAAGTGCACCATTTTCGCCAACCCATACGTCTGTGCCAAGTGTTAATTTACCGCCTGCAGCTATAGAAGCTGTACCGAATACATTTACTTTGCCTTTGCCTTGTTCAGCTACCAAAGAACCATCTTTAGTAATTGCAACTGTTACGCCAGGAGCAACTTCTAAGGATTGGTTGTCTGCAAGTGTAACTGTTGTTGCAATGTCAAAGCCTTCAGCGATATAGATAAGTGGTACTGCTGTAGCTTCAGCTGCTACTGCAGTGTCTAATCCAGCTGCTGTTTTTACAATTGCACCTTTTTCAAAATTAGTGGCAATTGTGATTTCTTTGTTAACATTGCCTTTGATGTCTTTGAGCACGCCTGCAGGAATGATGAAGGTGGTTGCACCGTCTTCAATACCTGTTTTAGCAACCTCAGCGTCAATTATGATTGTAAGTTTGTTGCCGGCAACTGTAAATGTACCAAATTTTTCAGGCTTTGTTACTGTTGTAGTTGTGTAATTAACTACAGCAGTAGCTGCGTCGCCAACTAGGTAAGCATTTTCGTCCAAAGCAAGAACGAGGTTTGTCACTTTGCTCAATTTTGCTGCATCTGGGTAGATTGTGCGGTCAACATTCTCATCGGTTTTTCCGTCAAATGTTAAACCTCTAGCTACAGGGCCTGCAACGTCAGTGCTTGGCATTGTATTGCTGCCACTTGTGTGACCGCCGCCACCGCCGCCGCCGCCGGTTTTGCCGCCGCTAACATTTGCTGTGCCGGTGTTAGTTGTAGTTTTTGCAGGTGCTACTGTTGTTTTTACATCTTTAGCATCAATGCCTTCAACTGTTGCGCCTTTTACTGCTTTAACTTCGCCGTATTTAGCATCTTTTTCAAATGCAACTTTTACAGGTGCATATACTGTTAGTTTTTCTACGCTTGATGTTGCTGCAAATGTTACTGCTATATCTTTAGCTACGTTTGCTTCAATTGTAAGTGATGCAACATTGCCATCAATTTTAACAGTTTTTTGAGCACCAAGGTCAATATTTAATGGTTTGCCTGTTTCTTTGTTGATGAAACGAACAAGTAATTTGCCGTCTTTGCTCATTTTAAGTTGGAAATCAGCTGTTGTTGCTTCAAATGTATGTACTACTTTACCATTTTTAATGAAGCTGATTTTTGTGCCATCAATTTTGATGTCATATACTGCAGTTTGTGCAGGTGTTGTTGTTGTTGCAGGTACTGCAGGTTTTGCAGGTGCTGCAGGTGTTGCAGGTGTTGCAGGTTTTGCTTCGTCTTTTTTAGGGTCAGTTGCAGGTTTTGCTTCGTCTTTTTTAGCATCATCTGCAGGTTTTGCTTCGTCTTTTTTAGTGTCATCTGCAGGTTTTGCAGGTGTTGCAGGTTTTGCTTCGTCTTTTTTGGTTTCGTCCTTTGCAGGAGCTGTGGTTGTTGTTTTAGGGTCTTTTGCAGGTGTTGTTGTATCAGCTGCGAATGCACTTACAGACATTGAAGATAGCATTGCAACAGACAAAAGAACAGCTACTAATTTGCTTGATTTGTTTGACATGATTTTTGTCCTCCTCGATTTTAAGTAAAATTTTTTTTTAGATTGTAACATCTCATGCAGCATATGTACCGGTATTTACTTATATATTACCGCTACCGTCACATAATTTAAAATAGATGCTACAAAGTTAAATTTATTATACTATCTTTTCCTAAAAAATACAATCCTTAATAATTAAATTTGTATTTGTTTGGCATACTTGTCCATTAAAAAGTATATTTTTAGGATAATACAGCTAAATTGTGTAAGCTTTTGTTACTTTCTTGTCTATTTTATATCTTTTACTCATTTACCTATTATACTTACTTAACTTTTGCCCTCTGCTCCGTTTGTTATCTTTATTTAAGCGGTACAGATTTGGGGCGGCACAAGCAAGGGTTTGCCTCTTTTGAGGCAAACCCTTGGGGGCGGCGGAGCCGCCCGGCGGCATGAAATGCCGCCTTGTGCCGCCCCAATGCCCCCGAAAAAAAACAAAATGACCGTTCTCTTAGGAGAACGGTCGCTTTTGGTTTTTCCTTTATATGCGGTGTAATAAATCTGTATAGGTTGGTATAGGCCATGTTTTACATGGTGAAATTGTTTCAATTTTATCGCAAATTGCTCGTACACTAAGCATTGCTTTTGTTACCTTATGATTAAAATATTCCGCTTGCTCACAAACGGTCATTTCTTTATTTAATTCGTCCATAAGCTGTGTTAATGTATCAGTTCGTTCCATTAATTCTGTTGTTAATGATGACATTTGTTCTAACTGTGCTTTTATTCTTCTATTCTCTACTCCTGCGGTATTCATATTATTATAGCTTTCTGCAATATCTCCACAAATCTCTACACAAGCAGGTATAATTTCTCGGTTCATCATTTCAAGCATGGTTTTTGCTTCTATATTAATAATCTTACTGTAGTTTTCAAGCAAAATTTCACATCTTGCATGACATTCAATACTGCTGAGTACTCCGAATTTACTGAATAATTCTATGTTTTCTTCGGCATCTAATGCTTTATATGCTTCAATTGATGTACATGATATCGGTAAACCTCGACGTTGTGCTTCTTCTACCCATTCTTGTGAATAGTTATTGCCATTAAAAATAATTCGGCTATGGTCTTTCATTACATCTGCTATTATATTCTTAACTTCCTGTGTACGGTCATCTGCTTTTTCCAAACGGTCGGAAAATTCCGAAAATGCTTGTGCAATAATTGTATTAAGTACTACATTAGATGAGGCTATTGACTGACTTGAACCAAGCATACGAAATTCAAATTTATTGCCCGTAAAGGCAAATGGTGATGTTCTGTTACGATCAGATTCATCTTTATGCAAATCATTGATAACTGCTATTCCCGTTTTAAGCATTGAATTTTCTGCCACATCAGGGTCTGCTCCCGCTGCAATATCTGTAAGCATTTTTGTAAGCTGACCTCCAAGAAATACCGATATTATTGATGGCGGTGCTTCACATGCTCCCAATCGTCGGTCATTACCCGGACATGCTGCTGACATTCTCAACAAATCTGCGTGTCTGTCTACTGCCGACACAAATGCTGCAAGGGTAATCTGAAATAATTGATTGTTTTCGGGGTTTTTACCCGGCTTTAACAAATTTATTCCATCATCTGTTGACAGTGCATAGTTATTATGTTTACCACTGCCATTAACTCCATCAATTGGTTTTTCATGCAGCAAACAAGCAAATCCATGCTCTTTTGCTGTTTGTCGCAATACTTCCATCGTTAATTGGTTATGGTCACAAGCTATATTTGCAGTGGAAAAAATTGGAGCCAGTTCATACTGTGCCGGTGCAGCTTCATTATGTTTGGTTTTACTCGATACTCCCAAGCTCCATAATCTGTTATCTAAATCTTTCATAAATGCGGAAATCCTAATCTTAATCCTGCCGCAATAATGGTCGTCAAGTTCTTGCCCTTTTGACGGTTTCGCTCCAATTAATGTTCTTCCGCAAATCTTTAAATCAAGTCGGCTTTCATACAACTTACGGTCAACAAGAAAATATTCCTGTTCCGCTCCGACTGTAGGTATAATTGCGGTAGATGTATTGTTGCCCAATAATCTTAGCAGTCGTACACCTTCATATGACAATGCCTGCATTGAACGCAATAACGGCGTTTTAGTGTCCAGTGCTTCTCCTGTATAGGAACAAAATGCTGTCGGTATGTATAAGCTGCCATCACGAACAAATGCCGGTGATGTTGGATCCCATGCAGTATATCCTCTTGCTTCAAAGGTCGCTCTTAATCCTCCGCTCGGAAATGATGACGCATCGGATTCACCTTTTACCAACGCATTGCTTGAAAAATCCATTATTGCTGTTCCATTATCATCAATACAAAGAAAGCTGTCATGCTTACCTGCCGTAAAATTGTTCATTGGCTGAAACCAATGTGTATAATGTGTCGCTCCCTGCTCAATTGCCCAATCTTTCATTGCATTTGCAACATCATCTGCTATAGCCGGGTCAAGGGTAGCTCCGAGTTGTTTTGTCTTTTGCAGGCTTTGATATACCGCTTTGGGAAGATGTTTCTTCATTGCTTTATCATCAAATACCCTTGAACCGAAAATCTCTAAAATATCCATAACTATTGCTCCGTTTCTATATAGCGAATTTAACTTTCCATACATTTTTAAGTAAGTTACCTGCGATATTTATATACACTTCTTTAATGAATTATCTTACCATATATATAGGTATAATTGCAAGGTATTTACATCTGCCATTATAAAAAAGATACCACTGTTTATCACAGTTCTATCACTTCTTTTGCTCTTTTCTTCCTCCTTTAAGCCTTGATAATAAAAATCTTACAGTTTATTTACACATCTGTCATAAGTGACATTATTGACAATGTCTAGCAACACTACTATAATAGTTGATTAGTTAACTAATTTTTAAGTGAGGTGAGTAAATTTATGGAGGAACTTAAAGGGTATACAAACTATCTTACAACCACTTGGAAAGCAAAAAAATTGTACGAGGCAATGTTTGCTCAGATTGCTAAAAGATTGGATCTTAAACAGGTGGATATTGATGTCTTGATTTTTCTGCATAATCATACTATGTTTGATAACGCTAAGGATATTGCCAAATATCGAGCGATTTCTAAATCTTTAGTTAGCAAATCTGTCCTTTCCCTTGTAAGTAAAGGTTACCTAAAAGCAACAGCTAATCCAAATGATAAAAGGTATATTCATTTGGAGATAGAACCTGCTTCACATAAAATTGTACAGGAGCTCGATACAATTCAACAGCAATTCCTTAACCTAATCTATGATGGGTTAACTCAACAAGAAGCTGTTATATGTGAAATTATTAATTCAAAAATTAATAATAATGTCGAAAATGAGTTCAAAAAATTGGAGAACGGAGTCTTGAATAATGGATCTTCAGAAAGAAAATGAGCTCGGCACTAAAAGTGTGGGCAAGCTCTTGTTTTCACTGGCTTTACCCGCAATAACCGCTCAAATTGTTAACGTTTTATACAACATGGTCGATAGAATGTTCATCGGCCATATCCCCGAAATAGGTGCTCAGGCTTTGACCGGAGTTGGGCTTACTTTCCCAATTATTATGGTAATCTCTGCTTTTGCTTCCTTGGTAAGTATGGGAGGTGCACCTCGTGCTTCTATTATGATGGGGCAAGGTAAAACTAATGTAGCCGAAAAAATTATGGGCAACTGTACCTCGGCTTTAATCATTATTTCATTGGTGCTTACTGTAGTTATTTACTTTGGCTGCGAACCTATGCTGATGGCTTTTGGTGCAAGTGTCAATACCATAGGTTATGCTGCGGATTATGTTAAAATCTATGCCTGCGGTACTATCTTTGTTCAACTCGCTTTGGGCTTAAATGCTTTTATTACTTCTCAGGGCTTTGCCAAAACAAGTATGCTAACCGTTCTTATTGGTGCTGTAATTAACATAATACTTGACCCAATTTTAATCTTTACCTTCGGTTTAGGCGTAAAAGGTGCTGCTTATGCAACCGTTATATCTCAAGGTGTTTCCGCTGTTTGGGTAGTTCTATTCCTAAACGGTAAAAAAACAACCTTGAAAATCAGAAAAGAAAATCTTAAAATTGTACCCCGAATTTTATTCCCTTGTCTTGCTCTCGGTATCTCTCCTTTTGTAATGCAAGCTACAGAAAGTCTTATTGCTATCTGCTTTAATTCATCTTTACTTAAATACGGCGGAGATTTAGCAGTTGGTTCTATGACCATCTTAAACAGTGTTATGCAATTCTCTATGCTGCCGCTTATGGGCTTAACTCAAGGTTCACAACCTATTATAAGCTATAATTACGGTGCCGGTAAAACACCTCGTGTTAAAAAAACTTTCAAGCTGCTGATTATAAGTGCTCTAATCTATTCAGTCACTTTATGGGCTTTGGTTATGATTGCTCCGCAAATGTTTGCACAGATATTTACCTCGGACCCTAAGCTTATTGCAATGGTTATTCCGACTATGAGAATTTTTATGGCATCTTCTCTGTTCTTTGGCATACAAGGCAGCTGTCAACAAACCTTTATAGCTTTAGGCAATGCAAAAGCTTCTCTTTTCCTTGCTCTCCTGCGTAAAGTTTTCTTATTAATTCCTCTTATTTATATTTTACCATTGCTACTTTCTCAACCGGTTTTAGGTGTTTTCTTAGCTGAACCTATTGCCGACTTAATTGCTGTTATCGTTACTGCCTCTATGTTTATCTCACAATTCCGCAAGCTTATTGCCGAA
>JAVVRS010000022.1:6697-10500 GCA_036654595.1 Oscillospiraceae bacterium
AGCTGTTGTTTCAACTTCAGATGATTAATGGCGATAGACTTACCGCCGGCTGAAAGCCGTGGGGCGGCACAATGCGGCTGAAAGCCGCAGGCCGGCGAAGCCGCCTTAAAGCTCACCCCCGTGAGGGGGTGAGCTTTATTGTGCCGCCCAAGCTTTAGGAACGGTTTATCTCAATTTGTTCAAAATATCTGAGGTTATCTTTATTTTAGAATATGGCTTGATACAGTTTAATTGAAATAGCAGCTAAAAGAGCGAGAAGAAAACCAATCGGTTTTCTTCTCGCTCTTTCTTCTATAGGCTTATTTTAGCTGTTTGCTCCACAGCATTTTTTGTACTTTTTACCGCTTCCACAGGGACAAAGGTCGTTCCTGCCGGTCTTATCTGTAACCTTTACAGGTTGACCGCTACCTATTTCTTCAATAGGTTTAGCAACTTGTTCACGCTGCATTGGCTGCTCTGCACGAACTATTGCAAACAATACCCAACGAACAGTTTCTTCCTGTATGCTCGCAATCATTTCTTCAAACATATCCGAACCTTCAATACGGAATTCAACTACAGGGTCACGCTGTGCATAACCACGAAGTCCTATACCACGTTTGAGTTCGTCCATATTATCAAGATGTTCAATCCATTTGGTATCTACCTGTTTCAACAGAAGTACACGTTCAAGCTCACGCATTGCTTCTTCTCCGAATTGTGCTTCTCTTGCATTGTAAATACTCATTGCACGTTCGGTAATTTGTTCCGTAAGCTTTTCAGGTGTAATTTGTTTCCAATCATCTTCTGTTTTTCCTGTAAAAAATTCTTCACCCATCATCATGCCCATGTAATGTATTTTTAACATATCTACATTCCAGATGCGTGTTTCATTATCGGTTGTATAACAGGTATTCACTGTGCTTTGAACTGCTGCTGCTATCATTTTAACCATGTTTTCTCTTAGGTTGACACCTTCAAGTACTTGGTCACGCTGTGCATAGATAATCTTACGCTGTGTATTCATAACATCATCAAATTGAAGTACATTCTTTCTTATGCTAAAGTTTCTGCCTTCAATCTTATTCTGTGCTGATTGAATTGTACTTGTAAGAATTCTTGTTTCAATTGGTGTGTCTTCTTCTATCTTTAATGTTTCCATCATTGTATTGATTTTTTCGCCGCCAAACAGACGCATTAAATCATCTTCCAATGAAAGATAAAATCTTGAACAGCCCGGGTCACCTTGACGTCCTGCACGTCCTCTTAGCTGATTATCTATACGTCTTGATTCATGACGTTCAGTACCGATAATTGCAAGACCGCCTGCTTCACGCACTTTTGCTGCTTCCGGTTCAATCTCTTCTTTATGCTTTTTATTCAGCTCTGAAAAAACTTGTCTTGCAGTAAGTATTTCTTCATTATCTGTATCGCCAAAACCTGTTGCTTCATTAATTAATTCATCACTGAAGCCTTGTTTTGCCATCTCACTTTTAGCAAGAAACTCTGCGTTACCGCCAAGCATAATATCTGTACCACGACCTGCCATATTGGTTGCAATTGTTACTGCTCCGAATTTACCTGCCTGTGATATAATAACAGCTTCTCGTTCATGGTATTTTGCATTGAGTACATTATGTTTAATACCACGACGATTTAACATGCCCGAAAGATGTTCACTCTTATCAATAGATACTGTACCTACAAGCACAGGCTGTCCTGTTTTATGTCTTTCAATAATATCATCAATAACTGCATTGAATTTAGCTTGTTCGGTTTTATATACAATATCCGGCAAGTCATCACGCAATACTTCTTTATTGGTTGGTATATCAATTACATCAAGACTGTAGATTTCACGAAATTCGCCTTCTTCAGTCATTGCTGTACCGGTCATACCTGCAAGCTTATCATACATTCTGAACAAATTCTGATAGGTGATGGTTGCAAGCGTTTTACTTTCTTTCTTGATTTCTACGCCCTCTTTAGCTTCAATAGCTTGATGCAAGCCTTCACTGTAACGTCTGCCCATCATCATACGTCCCGTAAATTGGTCTACGATAATGATTTCATCATCTTTAACAACATAATCCACATCACGCTGCATTGTTCCCAATGCTTTTAATGCTTGGTTAATATGATGCTGTAATGTAGAATTTTCTATATCCATTAGGTTTGGAATGTTGAAATATTCTTCCGCTTTTTTTACGCCTTGCGGTGTTATTGATGCGGTTTTTGCTTTTTCATCAACGATATAATCTGCATCAATATCATCATGTTCTTCTTTCATTTCCATTTCTTTCATCTTGAACATTTTAAGACCTTTGGCAAATTTATCAACAATTGTATACATATCTGTTGATTTATCGCCTTCACCCGAAATGATAAGCGGTGTTCTTGCTTCATCAATTAAAATAGAGTCAACTTCATCAAGAATTACATAACGATGACCACGTTGTACTTTTCGTTCTTTATATGTCTGCATATTATCACGCAGATAGTCAAATCCAAATTCATTATTCGTTCCATATGTGATATCACAATCGTATGCTATTTTGCGTTCTTCCGGATTCATTCCATGTACGCAAAGTCCTACACTTAATCCCATATAACGATAGATTTTACCCATCCATTCAGAGTCACGCTTTGCAAGGTAATCATTGACTGTAATTATATGAACGCCTTTTCCTTCAAGCGCATTCAAATATGCCGGCAATGTAGCAACTAAAGTTTTACCTTCACCTGTTCTCATTTCAGCTATTCTACCTTGATGCAACACAATACCACCTATTACCTGTACCGGAAAGTGTTTCATGTTTACAACACGCCAGCTTGCTTCTCTACATGCTGCAAACGCATCGGGAAGAATATCATCAAGTGTAGCTCCATTTGCCAGCTTTTCTTTCAATAACGGTGTGGTTGCTTTAAGTTCGGCATCTGTCATCGCCGTATATTTATCCTCTAATGCCAATACCTCTTTTTGAATTGGATAAATGTTTTTTAGCTCCCTGCTTGAATAGGTGCCAAAAAGCTTGTCTAAAAAGCTCATATTTAAGCTCCATTTCTCCGTGTGCATAATCTCTCTTTTTTTGTTACTTGTTCAGCCACACGGCAGCTGACAAAAATTCCTCCGCTTTACAACGGCTGTATCTGCCATTGCTCTATAGAGAACCTTATCCCTATTCGGGATTGTAGGTTTATTTGTTCCTTTGCTTATTGCTTCTTACCATCTTTGTTTTTTTAAGTTAAACCATAGTTTTTACTTTCTAAAATGGCATTATAACATTCTTATTTTAAACTTTTGTATCATATTTGTCAAATAAAATCAAACATTATTTCCATAATTATTTTGAATACCCGTCTGAATAATTAATATTTACTATTTTTTTATCTTTGCTTCGCTTATATCTGCTCTCTATTTTTATTTTCGCAATTTTAATGCCATGCTCTTTTCGCCTTGGGGCGGCACAATCACGAGCCACCAGGGGTGGCTCGTGCGGCGGCTGTAAGCCGCCGTGCGGCGTAAGCCGCATTTTGTGCCGCCCCAAGGCTTAATTAAAACTCAATCTTATGTGATGTTGCCGCTATTCCCTCATAAACAAATTTAGGAAAGCTTTATTCCTTTATTTATCTTGTGTAAAAGTATAATAAATAATACAAATATATTCATACTTACCTGCTTAAATATTAAACAAGGCAAGCATCAAATTATGCTTGCCTTGTTTCTTTTAAAACATTTTACTTTAAGGAGGAACTTTCATACTTAAAGCGTTGCGGCTACGCTTTGAAGTATTTGTTTAAATTTATTATAACCTTTTTTTTAA
>JAVVRS010000023.1:0-2404 GCA_036654595.1 Oscillospiraceae bacterium
ACGTTATGACCGCACAGTTACATTGTGCAAATTTGCAGTTTGCGTTTGTGCGGTGGTGGCGAAACTGTAGCACAATTCCCTCCGTCACTGCGGTGGTGGCGAACCGCCACACGTTATGACCGCACAGTTACATTGTGCAAATTTGCAGCTTGCGTTTGTGCGGTGGGGTTCAAGAATTTTGCTATTATTAATTGCAACAATACCTAAAAGTTTTACTTGATTTTTTTCAAAAAATCATAGGTTCTAAGGGCAACGCCCTTAGGCGTTTGTCGCAACAAACGCAATCCATATCCTTTAAGCGTCTTTTCTTTGGTTCTTTCTTTTACAAGAAAAAAGAAAGAATGGTAGCGAACCGGTGGCGAACCGCCACACGTTATGACCGCACAGTTACATTGTGCAAATTTGCAGTTTGCGTTTGTGCGGTGGTGGCGAACTGCCTGCAAAAACTGCCTCCCTCAGCGAGGGAGGCAGCAGAATTTCCGCAAGGCGTAAGTCGGGGCGGCACAAGCAAGAGCAAACCCTCGGTTTGCTCTTGAAGCGGCGAAGCCGCTTGCGGTCATTTTGACCGCCTTGTGCCGCCCCGATTGGCGTAAGCCTACTTTACCTTCGCCATGTCATAAGTAAAGCATCTTCATCAGGTTCGGTATAAAATCCTTTACGCATACCAACGCTAAGGAACCCACATTTTTGATACAATTTAATTGCAGTCAAATTACTTTTACGCACTTCCAATGTAATAAAGGAAATACCTAAATTTTGTGCAAGTTCTTGTAAATGAGTAATAAGTAAAAATGCTATACCTTGACCTCTGTATTGTGGCATAACTGCAAGATTTGCTATATATCCTTCATCAAGTACCGAGTACATTCCAATATAAGCTGCAACAATATCACCCTCAGTGGCACAAAAAAATTTAGCTCGTGGGTTAGTCAGTTCTACAGCAATAGCAGCTTCACTCCATGGACAGCTGAAACAAATTTTTTCAAGCTGTGCCAACTGTGTAATATGAGTTTTTTGCATTGGTTTAATCTCAATCATAATATTTTTCGTCCTATACTATCATATCAATAATTTCAGTAATTTCCCCATTTTTTATATATACTCGTGGCATACGTTTACTGATTAAACAACAAATTTCATAATTAACCGTACCAATTTTATCTGCCCAATCTTCCATAGTAATTTTCTTATTACCACATTTACCTACAACAATAACTTCACTGTTACGATTTACATTAGGTATATCTGTTACATCAATCATTAATTGATCCATACAAACTCTACCAATTACAGGAGCATATTCACCATCAACAATCATAACACCTTTTCCCGAAAGCAATCTTGAGTAACCATCAGCATAACCAATAGGTACAGTAGCAATTTTCATAGGTTTTGTTGTTTCATAAGTACAACCATAACTTATTTTACGTCCTTTAGGTACATCTTTCACCATACTAATTGAAGAATGAAGTGACATAACAGGATAAAGTTCAAGCTTACCAATTGTTGTTTTATCAGGATTCATACCATACATTACAATACCCAAACGCACCATATCAAGCTGCATATCAAGATGATTTAAAACCCCACCACTATTACACGCATGACGTATTCCTAAATTCACACCATTTTTTTCAAGTGTATTACACACCTCAATAAAACGATTATATTGTTGCTTAGTGTACTCATTGCCATTATCTGTATCTTCATCTGAAATAGAAAAATGTGTAAAAATTCCTGTTTGATGTAAATTTTTAAAATGACTGATCTCTGTAATTTCTTTTACAGCTTCCTCTAAAACAAACCCATCAAATCCAATTCTTGCCATACCTGTATCAATTTTAATATGTATATCTACCTGTATATTTTTCTCTTTAGCGGCTATTTGTAATGCTTGTGCATATTCTAAACAAAAGACAGTTTGTGTAATATTAAATTCCGCTAATTCATCTGCAAGTTCAGGTGGGGTTATACCAAAAATAAGTATTGGTACACTTATTCCTCTATTACGCAATGCCATACCTTCATGTATATTGGATACTCCAATCCACTCCACACCTAATTTAAGCAACTGTTCTGCTACTTGTACAGCACCATGTCCATAAGCATCAGCTTTAACTACACCTAACATTTTTGTTGTGGGTTTTAATGTTTTTTTTACATTTTCTATATTCATTTTTAATGCGTCTAAATTAATCTCTGCCCAGCTTCTTTTTAAAAATTCCAAATAAAATCACCTTTCTACTGCAATCTGTACAATAAAATAATATCTTTTATCATACATCAAAGCTATATACAATTCAAGGGTATATCATTATATGCTTTTGTAAATACTATAATTGCAGCAGTATGCGGCACGATTTTTCACCGCTTTGCGGTGGGCACACTTCGTGTGCCGTTCAGG
>JAVVRS010000023.1:2414-10425 GCA_036654595.1 Oscillospiraceae bacterium
GCCCCGCCGGCGGGCGTGGGGCAAGCCCCCTGAACAAAATCGTGCCGCATAGCGTAGATTTGCAAGGAGGTTTAAAAATTTTGGCAAAACGAATTGGTAAATATACTTTACAGCTTGATAATCCACCATCAATTATAGGCTTTGCCGGCGTAGCATCAAAAAAAGAAGCTGAAGGGCCTTTAGGTAAATATATTGATATTATTAGTATCGACCCAACATTTGGAGAAAAAACATGGGAAAAAGCTGAAAGTATAATGCAAAAACAAGCGTTAACCAAAGCTTTAAGTAAAGCACAACTTGCAGCCGGAGATTTAAATTATATTTTTGCAGGAGATTTGCTTAATCAGTGTATCAGTTCAACTTATGGTTTAAGAGAAACCGGTGTACCTTTTATTGGATTATATGGAGCTTGTTCAACTATGGCAGAAAGTATAGGACTTGCTGCATTATTTGTAGAAGCAGGATTTGCCGATAAAGCAGGTGCAGTTACTTCATCGCATTTTTGTGCAGCTGAACGACAATTTCGTTTTCCACTTGATTATGGAGGTCAACGTACACCAACTGCACAATGGACCGTTACAGGAAGTGGTGGTGCAGTAGTTTCCAATACACCCAAACAAGCACCATATGTTAAAGCTGTAACCTTTGGTACAATTGAAGATTTAGGTATTACCGATGTCAATAATATGGGGGCTGCTATGGCACCTGCTGCTATGGCAACTATTTCAAATTATTTTTCCGATACAGCTTCCGATGCCAATGATGTAGATTTAATTTTAACAGGAGATTTAGGTTCTGTCGGTTCTGAATTACTTTATCATTTAATGGAGGAACAAGGTTATAATATCAGAAGTAAACATAAAGATTGCGGTAATTTAATATATTATGCTAAAGCTCAAGATGTTCATGCAGGCGGTTCGGGTTGTGGGTGCAGTGCAACGGTATTATGTTCATATATTTTACCTCAGCTTGTCAGTGGTGATTTAAAAAATGTATTATTTGTTGCAACAGGGGCATTAATGTCACCTACCAGTGTACAGCAAGGTGAAAGCATACCCGGAGTAGCCCATTTAGTACATTTAACAGCACAATAATACAACGCCTTATAGCAAAAGGGGAACGGTTTAAAAAAACCGTTCCCCTTTTTTTATCTTGCTGTTAAAAATCAGCTTTATTATTCTGCTGCTTTACCTGCCATATTTTTAAATTTATAATCTGAACTTGTAAGTGCAAATTTAGCACCTGTTTCATCAACAATATCTTTGTTTACTCTGAGAGATATAATTTTACCTTTAGTATCAAGTTCCATCTTTGCAGAATATACAACCTTACCTTTAGGTTGAGGTGCTGCTACAGCAGTAGCTGTACCTAAAACTTTAAGCTCTGCATCATCTGCCCATTGCAAATTAATAATAATATTACCTTTTTTCTCAACAAGTGTTGCATCTTTGTCTGAAACTGCTTCTTTAATCACTTCTTGAGTAATAGTAGCTTTGCTTAAAAGTTCAGGTGAAAGACCTTTTAAAAGCATATCACCTTCCAATTTATCAAGTGTAGTTTGCAATTCACTGTAGGTAGCAATAGCCGGTGTAGATGGTGTACCTTTTGGTAAAGCATTACTACAGGTAAGTTTATAATGTATAATATCACTTACTTCTTTATTTGGAGCTATTGTATATGTAGCAGTAATCGGAGCTGCCGCATCTTTTGCACCTTTTGTATCATAATCCAATTTATATGTACTTAATGCTTGAATTGAACCATGTACACAATATTGAGCAAGGATATCATCACGTTCAATTCTGCCGGAAGTTTTGGTCATATCACGAGTAAGTGCATTTTTAAATACAGAAAGAGCTGTCATATCAATTTTATTTGGATTTTCAGTATCAGCAAGTGGTTTCATTAAAGCTTCAGCATCATCACCTGTAAAATAACCTGATGGAGTAGTTTCGGTTTGTGTAGTATCAGATGGTTCCTCTGATGGTTTATCTTTACCACAAGCTGCAAATGAGATAGTCATTACTGTAACTAAAAGTAAAGCAATAAGTTTTTTAGAAAATTTAGACATTAATATTTACACTCCTTATATTGTTGAAACATTTGATTTAATAGATACATATAATTATAGATTTTGTATCTTTGTCATATACGCCGGCACTTACAGTATATTATATGACCTTTCTTATATTTAGTCAAGAAGATTTGTCATTAAGCAATGTCAAATCTTGTTTTATTCAAGTTGACTTGAAAGTAAATTTATCGTATAATAAGGGATAAAAGAATAAGTATAAGTAGATGGCTCCGGTCCACATTCTCGTCCTCGGAGGAGTTATGTGACGTGGGCTTTTTTAATATGTACAGACTTGCTAAATTTAATGAATGAGGTTGTTTCTTAAAATGATTAAAATTAGTGCATTATCAAAAATTTTTCATTCAACACAAAAAGATGTTGTTGCATTGGAAAATATAGACTTAGATGTTTTGGCAGGTGATATATTTGGTATTATAGGTATGAGTGGTGCAGGTAAATCCACTCTGCTTAGATGTATTGCTTTATTGGAAAGTCCTACAACAGGTTCAATTAAAGTTGATGGAAATGATATTTCTACTTTGCGTGGTAAGGAATTAATTGAACATCGTAAAAAAATAGGGGTAATATTTCAAGGATATAATCTTTTAATGCAAAGAACTGTTGCCGACAATATTGCATTTCCTTTAGAACTTAATCATTTAAGTAAAGATGAAATAGATAAAAAAGTAAATAGTTTACTTGATATTGTTGGTCTTGCAGATAAAGCAAAGGTATATCCCTCACAGCTTTCGGGCGGACAAAAACAACGTGTAGCTATTGCCAGAGCATTAGCAAACAGTCCAAAGGTTTTGCTTTGTGATGAACCTACTTCGGCACTTGACTCACTTACTACAAAATCTATCCTTGAATTGTTACAAGATATTAATAAAAAACTTGGTGTAACAATTATTATTATTACCCATGAAATAGGTGTAGTTAAAGCAATTTGTAATAAAGTAGCGGTAATTGACAGCGGTAGTTTTGTTGAAATGGGTTCTGCCAAAACAATTCTTACAACACCTAAAAGTCCTATTACACGTTTATTACTTGGTATTACCGGAGGTGATGTAAATGATTGATGTACTTATACAAAATAAAGATATGTTAATTATGGGAACACTGGAAACTTTATATATGACTGTTGTTTCAACATTTTTTGCATATATTTTAGGTTTACCACTTGGTATTTGGTTATTCAGTACTCATAATGGCGGCATACACCCCGCACCTAAAACTAATGCTATTCTTGGTTGGATTGTTAATATCGGACGTTCCATACCATTTATTATACTTATGATTGCATTAATTCCATTTACAAGATTTATTGTAGGTAAAAGTATTGGTTCAACAGCTGCTTGTGTTTCTCTTATTATAGCATCTGCACCTTTTGTTGCAAGATTAGTGGAGTCCTCATTGGAGGAGCTTGACAGCGGTGTAATTGAAGCTGCCCGTACTATGGGAGCAACCAATTCACAAATTATCTGTAAGGTATTTATTCCTGAATCTATACCATCACTTATTCGTGGTTTATCCATTACTACAATTACACTTATTGGTTATTCGGCTATGGCGGGTGCCGTTGGTGGTCGTGGACTTGGTGATATTGCTATTCGTTTTGGGTATCATCGTTATCAACAAGATATTATGATTATTACCATTGTTTTATTGATTGTCATTGTACAAGTTATCCAGTGGGTTTTTAATTTAGCAGCTCGTAAAATTGATAAACGTAACCGTTAACCAAACAATAAAGGCGTAAAATTGGGCGGCACAATCAAGGGTAAAAACCCCCACAGGGGGTTTTTACCCTTGCGGCGGCGAAGCCGCCTGCGGCACGAAGTGCCGCATTGTGCCGCCCCGACCCGAAAATGCTACGAAGTATTAGTCATATGATATGACGTTTAGGGCAATACCGCCCTTTACAGTATAAACTGAAAATAAAATGAAAAGAGGAGAAAGAAAATGAAATTGAAAAAAGTTTTAACTGCTGTCGCTGCTGTATTATCAGTAGGCATGGTGCTGTCTTTCGCTGCTTGTGGTGCAAAACCGGAAGAAACTAAAACACCCGAAAAAGCTCCTGCCACCGATACAACACCAAAAGCAACATCTACCCTTAAAATAGGTGCAACACCTGCACCTCATGCAGAAATTCTTGAAGCTGCTAAACCTTTGCTTGCAGCAAAAGGAATAACCCTTGAAATAACAGAATTTACCGATTATGTACTGCCAAATACTGCATTGGAAGCAGGAGAATTAGATGCCAACTATTTCCAACATCTCCCATACCTCGAAGATTTTAATAAACAAAATGGTACAAAGTTAGTATCTGTTGGTGCAATTCATTATGAACCATTAAGTATATATTGCGGTAAATCAACAGATTTTACAAATGTACCCGATAAAGCACAAATTGCTGTACCAAATGATACCACTAATGAAGCTCGTGCATTACAATTATTACAATCTAATGGTTTAATTACTATTAAAGAAGGTGCCGGTCTTGCTGCTACAAAAGGTGATATTATAAGCAATCCAAAGAATATTGAAATTATTGAAATGGAAGCGGCTCAATTGCCAAGAACACTTGCTGATGTTGATTTTGCTGTAATTAATGGTAACTATGCCTTAGATGCAGGTGTAATGGATAAAGTAGCTAAAGTTAATGATAAAGCGGTTTCTGAAGCTTCTGATTCTGAAGGTGCAAAAACTTTTGGTAATATTGTTGCTGTAAAAGCAGGTAATGAAACTAAACCTGAAATTGTAGCTTTAATGGAAGTATTACAATCTGACGATATTAAAGCATTTATCAATGAAAAATACAGTGGTTTAGTAGTACCGTTGTTCTAAAAAAAATAAGCATATAATTATAATAAAAAACAGGGCATCTGCAATTTTGTTGCAGATGCCCTGTTTTTTATTTGTGATATTTTGTACCTGCATTAATAGTAAAGCTGCGATAAATTTGTTCTAATAACATTATTCTTGCCAATTGATGTGGAAAGGTCATTAGTGACATAGATAATTTCATATTACCTCGTTGTTTTACTGCATCACTTAAACCATAAGAACCACCAATTACAAAAATTATATAGCTTTCACCATCTACTGCAAATCGTAAAAGCTGTTTTGCCAATTCCTCTGAGTTTATTTGTTTAGCTTCTATACAAAGTGGAATAACTATTGCACTTTTAGGTATGCGATTTAATATTTCTTCACCCTCACAAACAATACACTGCTCTATCTGTGTCAATGAAGGATTTTCAGGTAAACGATATTCTTTTAATTCTGTTATTGTCAATTTGCAAAATGTTGTAAGTCTTTTGCTATATTCAGCTTGTGCCATTCGTAAATATTCTTCTTTCAATTTGCCCACTGTAATAATTTCAATTCTTAACAAATATCTTTACCCTCCATTAAAAAAAATATGGCTTATACTTATTTTTAAGCAACGCATTGGGGCGGCACAATGCGGCACTTCGTGCCGCAGACGGGTGGCAAAAATGCCACCCGTCACAATGGCAACCGTAGGTTGCCATTGATTGTGCCGCCCCATGCTGTCAGATTAGCGATAACTTTATAGTATTTAATTAAAATACTAACATTCTACCACCGCATTTAGGTGCAACATCAACTGTAAAATCACAATTTTCTCTCATACCGGCAGCAGATAATTTTGTTGCTGTAGTTTGTTGTGCAAGTAAAGGCATATTATTTTTTTCACTTAAATGTGCAAGCATAAATCTAACTGTACCATTTTTAGCAAGTGTCATTGAGGCAGCTGCACAATCAGTATTTGATAAATGACCATTAGTACTGCGTACACGTTGTTTTATATAAAAAGGATATGGTCCGAAATCCAATAAATCTTCATCATAATTACTTTCAATAACTACAGCATGACACCCTTTTAATCCATTAAAAGCTCCATCTGTAAATTCACCTAAGTCAGTAGCATAACCAATTTCAGTATTATCAGGTAAAGCAATTCTATAACCTAAGCATTGTAAACTATCATGTGGTATTTCAAATGGTTTAATAAAAAATTCACCTAAATTAAAGCCTTTTTTATCAGCTTCAATTAATATTGTACCTGCCGGTAAATTACAATTTTTTTGTATGTATCCGAGTACTTTTTTTCCTGCATAAATTGGTATATCCAATTTTTTCAGCAGTACATCAAGACCTTTAATATGGTCAATATGTTCATGTGTTATGAGTATACCTTTTAATATATCTATATCCAATTCATTTTGTTTTATTGTCTGCATTATTCCACGACAGCTTATTCCTGCATCTACTAAAATTGCAGTATTTCCACCTGAAATATATGTACTGTTTCCGCTGCTTGAACTTGCCAGACTACATATTTTTGCCATATTTCTCCTTTTCACGGTGAGTGGCGAACCCCAGCGAACCGGTGGAGAAGCCCCACTACCCCTACCGTTGCATTATACGAGCGACACCATTCGGCACCGCAGGTGTGCGTCCGCAAAGCGGACGCACAATTGCCGCAAAGCGGCAATAAGGAGGTTTGCCTAAAGGCAAACCTCCGCCTGCGGTGCCGAATTTGCCGCCTGCTAAATTACTGAGGTTAAAATCTCAGGTTTTTCGACTTCAACTTTTTTAATATCAGCTCCGATTGCCGTAAGTTTTTCAACAATATTTTCATACCCACGTTCAATATAAACAATATCTTCAATTTCAGTAGTTCCTTGTGTAGCAAGAGCTGCTTGTAATAAAGCAGCACCTGCACGCAAATCACAAGCTTTAACAGGTGCAGGAGTAAAATGTTGTACCCCTTGTACTACTGCAATTTTACCATCAACTTGAATATTTGCACCCATACGTCTTAATTCATCAACATATCTAAAACGGTTATCCCAAACGCCTTCGGTAACAATACTTGTACCTTGTGCAAGACAAAGCAATGCTGTCATTTGCGGCTGCATATCTGTAGGGAAACCTGGGTGCGGCAGTGTTTTTACATTAACAGGTATTAATGGTTCAGAGCGTATAACACGCACACTATCATCATATTCTATAACTTGTGCACCTGCACGCAAAAGTTTATCTGTAATTGATTCCAAATGTTTTGGAATAACATTTTTTACGAGTACATTTCCACCTGTAGCAGCAACCATTGTCATATAAGTACCTGCTTCAATTTGGTCGGGAATAATAGAATAAGTTGTACCATGTAAAATATCAACGCCATGAATTTTAATTACATCTGTACCTGCACCACGGACATCTGCACCCATTGAATTAAGAAAATTTGCCAAATCAACAATATGGGGTTCTTTAGCAACATTTTCAAGAATAGTTAAACCTTGTGATTTTACTGCTGCAAGCATAACATTAATAGTTGCACCAACTGAAACTTTTTCAAAATAAAAATGTCCACCGGTAAGTGTTTTAGCTGTAGCATTAATCATACCATGGTCAATTGTTACCGAAGCACCTAATGCTTCAAAACCTTTTATGTGTTGGTCAATTGGACGTACACCAAAATCACAGCCACCCGGCATTGAAACACTGGCTTCTTTATAGCAGCCAAGCAAAGAACCCAAAAAATAATATGATGCTCTCATATATCTGGCTAATTCATAAGGTACAACAGCTTGATGAATATTTCCGGTATCAATTTCCACTGTAGATTTATTTATTACACGGACAACTGCACCCATTTCTGTTAATATTTTAAATAAAACAGTTACATCACTTATTGCAGGTATATTCTCGATAATGCACTTGTCCTTTGCTAAAATTGTTGCCGGTAAAATAGCAACCGCTGCATTTTTCGCTCCGCTGATTTCAACTTCACCGTATAGCTTTTTATTGCCACGAACAACATATTTTTCCAAAGCTGCACATCCTTTTCTTTTTTTTATATTCTTTCATTTGCCTTGGCGGCACAATCAATAGCAACCTACGGTT
>JAVVRS010000024.1:0-9553 GCA_036654595.1 Oscillospiraceae bacterium
GGTGGCAGCATGGTCGCCCAAGGCTGATGGGAAAAGTATAAAAGAATGGAAAGGGAGTAACGCAAAAATGAAAACCAAAGGTTTGGTACATAAATATGGAGATAATATTGATACCGATGTTATAATTCCTGCACGTTACCTTAATACAACAAATCATGCAGAATTGGCTTCTCATTGCATGGAAGATATAGATAAAGAGTTTATTAAAAAAGTGCAGCCTAATGATATAATGGTAGCAGGATATAATTTCGGTTGTGGTTCTTCAAGAGAACACGCACCAATTGCTATTAAAGAAGCAGGTATATCCTGTGTAATTGCTAAAACTTTTGCAAGAATTTTTTATCGTAATTCTATTAATATAGGACTTGCAATTCTTGAATGTGAACAAGCAAGCAATAATATTGATAATGGTGATGAAGTTGCAATTGATTTTGATACGGGAATTATAAGCAATATTACAAAAAAGGAAACATATCAAGCACAGCCATTTCCTGATTTTATAAAAAATATCATTAATAAAAATGGTTTGCTCAATTCATTGAGGGGGTAGAGTTATGGTTAAAAATATAGCTATTATAAGAGGCGATGGAATAGGTCCTGAAATTGTAGAAGAAGCAATAAAGGTGCTTAATAAAGTCGGTAAAAAATTTGGTCATACATTTAATTATACAGATGTTTATGGCGGTGGAGCAGCTCTTGAAAAATATGGTGAACCAATGCCGCAAATCAGTGTTGATGCGTGTCTTGCAAGTGACAGTGTTTTATTGGGAGCAGTAGGTGACCCTAAATTTAATGATGTTGCACCGGAGCTTCGCTGTGAAAAAGGTTTGCTTAAAATAAGAAGTGAAATGGGATTATATGCTAATGTACGCCCGGCAAAGCTTATTCCACAGCTTGCTGATGCTTCACCAATGAGAAAAGAAATAGTTGATGCAGGTATTGATTTTGTTGTAGTAAGAGAATTGATAGGCGGAATATATTTTGGTGAAAGAAGCACTAAAGTAGTAAATGGAGAAAAAGTAGCCAGTGATTTAATGTGTTATAGTGAACATGAAATAGAAAGAATTGCTCATGTTGCATTTAATATGGCAATGAAACGCCGTAAAAAAGTTACCTCGGTAGATAAAGCCAATGTATTGGACAGCTCCCGTCTATGGAGAGAAGTTCTTCATCGTGTAGCAAAACAATATCCTGAAGTTGAATATGAAGATTTACTTGTAGATAATACTGCAATGCAAATTGTAAAAAATCCTGCACAATTTGATGTAATTGTTACTGAAAATCTTTTTGGTGATATTTTATCAGATGAAGCCAGTATGATTACAGGTTCAATTGGGCTTATACCGTCATCAAGCTTGGGTGAAGGTACAAGAGGATTATATGAACCTATACATGGTTCAGCACCGGATATAGCGGGAAAAAATTTAGCAAATCCAATAGGTCAAATTTTATCGGCAGCGATGATGCTTAAATATTCATTTGATATGGACAAAGAAAGCAATTGTCTTGAAGCGGCAGTAAGCCAAGCGTTAGAAGAAGGTTATCGCACAGGTGATATTATGAGCAACGGTATGAAAAAAGTTTCCTGCTCAGAAATGGGCGACATCATATGCAGTCACATTTAAACCTTTGGTTTAAATGTGCAAGCTTTGCTTGCAACGCTGCATAGCAGCGTGTGACTGCATAATATCGGCTTCAACCCGGTACAAGGTTGAAGCCGACTTGCATTTGTGCTACAATGAAACAATGCAAATTTTGCAAGGAGGTCACACTGATTATGTCAAAGCTTTTTGTTGTAGGCACACCTATAGGTAACTTGAGTGATATGTCCCCACGAGGTATAGAAACCTTAAAACTAGTGGATTTTATTGCGGCAGAAGATACTCGTGTTACTGTAAAACTTCTTAATCATTTTGGAATACAAAAGCCTATGATAAGCTATTATGAACACAATATAAGAGAAAAAGGTCAGCAAATTATTGACCGTATTCTAGCCGGTGAAAGCTGTGCAATTGTAACAGATGCAGGTATGCCATGTATCTCAGACCCGGGAGAAGATTTAGTTAGATTGTGTCAGCAAAGCGGAATTAAAACCGAAGTAATTCCGGGACCCAGTGCAGTAATTTCTGCATTGGCAGTATCCGGACTTATTACTTCAAGGTTTACTTTTGAGGGATTTTTAAGCACACAAAAAACAGGTCGCCGAGAACATTTAACAAGTCTTGCAAATGAAATGAGAACGATGATTTTTTATGAAGCTCCACATAAACTCAAAGATACGCTAAATGATTTGCTTTCTGCATTTGGCAGTGAGCGTAAAATAACGCTTTGCAGAGAGTTAACTAAGATTTATGAAGAAATAATACCGACTACTTTGTCAGAAGCAGTTGAACTTTACAAAGAAAAAGCACCTCGTGGTGAATATGTTCTTGTTTTAGAAGGTGCAAAGCCTATGATACAGCAACAAGTCACTTTAGAACAAGCTGTAGAATTGGTTAAAGAATTGTGCGATTCAGGAATTTCATTGACGGTTGCAAGTAAAGAAATTGCGACACAAACCGGTATAAAAAAGGGAGAAATATATACAGCATTTGTTGTAAAATATCGCTGATTTTTTTGGGGGGACGTGCGGGGGCTATTTTGCCACCGCTTTGCGGTGGAAGTGCTTCGCACTTGTTACCGAGGAGGCGTCTTGAAAAGACGCCTCCTCGGTAACGCAAAATAGCCCCCATAATCCAAAGCTTCCACATAAATATAAAACAACCGCCATATTATTATATGGCGGTTGTTTTTTTGTGTGCGGGAGGTGGGGAGCTGGAGAGTTTAATTGAACTGTTTTATATTGTACTTATTGGTGTAATTTTTGTAAATGGTTGGACAGATGCACCAAATGCAATTTTATCTGTGGTGTGCAGTAAATCCTTGTCATATAAAAATGCAGTTTTGTTAGCGGCTGTGTGTAATTTGTTTGGTGTGGTAATATTTTCATGGGTTAATATTTCGGTAGCAGATACTATAAGTGAGATGATTACCTTTAATTTTGAACCTATAGAGTGTGTAGTGGTGTTGATTTGTGCATTGCTTTCGGTAATTATATACAGTGTCAGTGCATGGTGGTTTGGATTGCCAACCAGTGAAAGTCATGCTTTAATTGCAGGCTTAACCGGTGCGGCATTGGGCTTTGGCAATCTTCAAAGTATTAATTTGTATTCATGGAATAAGGTGCTGTATGGCTTAATGCTGTCATTGTTGTTTGGATATTTAAGCGGTTGGGTATTTACATTGGTGTTAAAAAAACACTTAGAACACAGCACAGAGAACTTTAGAAAAAAAGTGCAAATTATTACAGCAGCAATGTTAGCCTTTGCACATTCGGCACAGGACGGCTTAAAATTTGCGGCAATGTTTATTTTAATGCAAAATATTATGACGGGCAATAGGTTTTCAATAACAGGAGCGGCATTAATTACAGGAGTGGTAATGACCGCAGGTACTTTGATTGGCGGAAAACGAATAATTCAAAATATAGGTACAAATATGACCGATACCGATAGTGTCACAGGCGTTACGTCAGATATAGCAGCGGTTGTGTGCCTTATTACGGCGACTTTATATGGTTTGCCTGTAAGTACTACTCATACTAAAACAATGGCTGTAGCAGGTGCGTGTGTGGCAAAGAACAAAGCCGGATTAAATATGTATATACTGGGTAAGCTTATATTTACATGGTTAATGACCTTTCCGGTATGCGGATTGCTGGGGTATTTTTTGGTGAGGTTTGTGCAGTTGGTACATATATAGATATAAAAATATTGCCGCTATATTATGAGAAGAAACCAATGAAACAAAATCATAAAAAAGAGATGCTGCAATAATATAGCAACATCTCTTTTAATTAATTCATACGGTCTTTTAATTTGTCAAAAAAGCTTTTACGTTTATTGTAATGCTTATCTGTCAAAGTTTTTTCAAATGATTTCAGCAACTCTTTTTGCTTTTCCGAAAGATTTTTTGGTACTTCAACCATGGCTCTAACATACTGGTCACCTCGACCTTTACCGTTTACATATGGAATACCTTTATTTTTCAGACGGAAAACGGTATATGGCTGTGTGCCTTCCGGAACACTGTAACTAACCTTACCATCAATGGTAGGTACAGTTATTTCGTCACCTAAAGCAGCTTGTGTATATGTCACAGGGACATCACACCAAACATCATAACCGTCACGTTCAAACAATTCATCTTGTCTTACCGAAACTGTGATATTGAGGTCACCTGCGGGTCCGCCGTTCATACCGTTATCACCTTGACCACGCAATGCAAAAGTTTGACCATTGTCAATGCCGGCAGGAATGGTCACTTCCATTTTTTTACTGGTACGAACTCTGCCTTTGCCACGACAATCCTTGCAAGGGTCTTTGATAATTTTACCTTTACCGCCGCACGACGAACAAGGTCTTACGGTTTGAACGATACCAAAAGGTGTACGTTGCTGAACAGTTACTTGACCTGTACCATTACATTCAGGGCAGGTAGTAGGAGAACTGCCTGAAGCCGCACCACTGCCGCCACAAGTTTTACATTGAACCAATTGTTGTATGGTTACTTCTTTTTTACAGCCGAGAGCCGCTTCCAAGAAGCTTAGGCTTACAGTTAGATTTACATCATTACCACGAATTGGAGCATTTGGATTTCTGGCTTGAGAAGAACCGCCAAATCCAAAACCACTGCCGAAAATATTACCGAACAAATCATTGAGGTCACCAAAGCCGCTGCTGCTAAAGCCACCGCCGCCGGCACCAAAGTTAGGGTCTACACCTGCATGGCCAAACTGGTCATACTTAGATTTTTTGTTTGGGTCAGACAGAATTTCATAAGCTTCATTAATTTCCTTGAAGTTTGCTTCCGCCTGTTTGTCACCTGGGTTTAAATCCGGGTGATATTGTTTTGCAAGTTTTCTGTATGCTTTTTTCAGTTCATCATCGGTGCAGCCTTTTGAAACACCGAGTACCTCATAATAATCTCTTTTTTCTGCCAATCAAATCACCCTTATTTTTAAGTAAAGTTTTGTACTATATAACTCAATGCAATAGGGCAAAAGGTAATTGCCTTTCGCCCCACAGCACATTTATACGGTATAATTAATTAATCTACATCTTTATAATCAGCATCAACATAATCATCATTGGCTTTATCTGAAGATTGTTGCTGTGTGGTATCCTGTTCCGGAGCAGCACCTGCATCACCTGTAGGAGCACCTGCTTGTTGAGCTTTTGCCATTAGGTCATAGAGTTTATTTTGCAGAGCATCATGTTTTGTCTTGATGTCGGTATAATCAGTACCTTTTAAAGCTTCTTTAAGTGAATTGATATCAGCTTCAATAGGAGCTTTTTCAGCAGCAGGTAGTTTATCTCCGGCATCTGCGAGAGCTTTTTCACATTGGAAAATCATCTGGTCTGCATTGTTTCTTATTTCTACTTCTTCACGGTTTTTCTTATCTTCAGCGGCAAATTTTTCAGCATCAAGAACAGCTTTATCAATTTCATCTTTAGACATATTGGTGCTTGAAGTAATAGTAATATTTTGTGTTTTACCTGTTCCCAAATCTTTTGCGGAAACATGAA
Source organism: Oscillospiraceae bacterium (assembly GCA_036654595.1). Classification (GTDB taxonomy): domain Bacteria; phylum Bacillota; class Clostridia; order Oscillospirales; family Ruminococcaceae; genus RGIG7389. The sequence continues at coordinate 5,628 of JAVVRS010000024.1, forward strand.
CGATACCATTGGCATCAATATCAAAGGTTACCTCTACCTGTGGTTCGCCACGACGAGCGGGAGCAATGCCGTCAAGACGGAACATACCGAGCTGTTTGTTGTCTTTAGCCATTTCACGTTCGCCTTGAAGAACATTGATTTCAACAGAGGTTTGATTGTCGGCAGCAGTAGAGAATACCTGTGATTTTTTTGAAGGAATTGTTGTATTTCTTTCAATTATTTTTGTACAGATACCACCGAGAGTTTCAATACCGAGTGAAAGTGGGGTTACATCAAGAAGCAACAATCCTTTTACATCGCCGCCAAGTACACCGCCTTGAATTGCAGCACCGATTGCAACACATTCGTCAGGGTTAATACCTTTAAATGGTTCTTTGCCGGTGATACCTTTAACAGCGTCCTGTACAGCAGGGATACGGGAAGAACCACCAACGAGCAAGATTTTATCAAGCTTGCTTGCAGCAAGACCGGAATCGTTCAAAGCTTGACGAACAGGTCCCATTGTAGCTTCAACCAAATCAGCGGTAAGTTCATTGAATTTAGCTCTTGTTATAGTTACGTCCAAATGCTTAGGACCGCTTGCATCAGCTGTGATAAACGGTAGATTTACATTTGAAGTAGTCATGCCGGAAAGCTCGATTTTAGCTTTTTCAGCAGCTTCTTTTAAACGCTGCATAGCCATTTTATCACCGGAAAGGTCAATGCCGGAGTCTTTTTTAAATTCAGCTTGAAGATATTTGATTAAACGGTCATCGAAATCATCGCCGCCAAGTTTGTTGTTACCTGCGGTTGAAAGAACTTCTTGAACACCATCGCCCATTTCAATGATAGATACATCGAAAGTACCGCCGCCAAGGTCATAAACCATAATTTTTTGGTCATTTTCTTTATCAATACCATATGCAAGAGCTGCGGCTGTAGGTTCATTGATAATACGTTTTACATCAAGACCTGCAATTCTGCCGGCATCTTTGGTTGCTTGTCTTTGTGCATCTGTGAAATATGCAGGTACAGTGATTACAGCTTCGGTAACTTTTTCACCGAGATAAGCTTCGGCATCACCTTTAAGCTTTTGCAAAATCATTGCAGAGATTTCTTGAGGAGTGTAGTTTTTGTCATCAATTGATGTTGCATGGTTTGTGCCCATATGTCTTTTAATTGAGCTGATGGTTCTTTCCGGGTTTGTAATAGCTTGACGTCTTGCAACTTGACCAACCATTCTTTCGCCTGTTTTGGAAAAGGCTACAACTGAGGGTGTTGTTCTGTTACCTTCTGCATTTGCAATTACTACAGCTTCACCGTTAACCATAACGGAAACACAAGAGTTTGTTGTACCAAGGTCTATACCTATAATTTTTGCCATAAAAAATTCCTCCAATAAGCAAAATGCTTTAATTTATATTTATATTTTAATTTTAATTTACTACCTTAACCATTGCATAACGAATTATTTTGTCGCCTATTTTGTATCCTTTTTGCAGAACTTGAGTTACAATACCATCACCTTTTTCGGGATCTTCTTCGTGCATTACCGCATTGTGCAGATTGGGGTCAAATATGTCACCCTCTTTGCCAATAGGTTCTACATTGCATTGGTTCATAACATCGGTAAATGAGGCATATATCATATCAACACCTTTTTTAAATTCAGCATCTGCACATTCACATACAAGTGCTCTTTCAAAAGTATCAATAATCGGTATAAATTTTTCTACCGTATCAGCTTTGGCTTGTGGATATATTGCCTCTTTTTCTTTTTGAGTACGTTTGCGGAAGTTATCAAATTCAGCTATTTTGCGGAGCAGCTTATCATTTAGGTCTGCTACTTCTTTTTCAAGCTTTTCTTTTTCCGCATTAATGTCACAGGCGGTATCCTCTAAAACGGTTTCATCTTTTACTGATTGTTGTTCAACCTGTGGGTTCTGTATGTCTTTTTCATCTTTCTTTTCTGACACTTGTTACTCTCCTCTCGGTTCTTGTTGACCGAACGCATCGGTTAGAAGACTGCTAAGTATATTAGCAAAGTATTGCAGCTTGGGGACTACTCTTGCATAATCTAACCGTATAGGGCCAATTAAGCCGATAGTACCGCATTTTTGACCACCGATGTCATACCTGGCAAGCAAAACAGACGAACCTGAAAGCTCCATACTGTTATTTTCCTTGCCAATGACAACATCTATGTCATTATTATCTCTTGGAAGCATACTTAATATCTTTTGCTTGTCGGTAAAAAGTACTAACATATCGCCAACCATATTGGCGAGTTCGGGATATGAAAGAAGGTTGGTTTGACCTTCTATATAAAATTGCCCGTCGTTGATTTCTTTGCAAAGTTCATATACACTGCCAAGCAGAGGATTGAACATTCTGGAATATTCACCTAAATCTACCGAGATAGAACTTAGATACCACATTGAGATTTCATTAAGACTGCGTCCTTGCAAACGATAGTTCACAAAACTTGTAAAGAACTCACATATCTGAGAAGTAACTCGAAACATTACTCTGCATACCTTGTTTTTGATGACACCGTTGGAAGCGATTATGAGTATAATAACGGTGTTGTCATTGGCGGGTATTAATTGTAATTTTGATATATGAATACTTTCGGGAGTGAAAGTAGTTGCAATGGTGGCACAGTTAGTTAAATCCGCAAGTGCCGCTGCTGCACCTTTGAGCAGCTTATCCGGGTCGGGGTTCATAATGTTAAACATAGACTGAATTTCTGCCATCTGTTCACTGCTTAAAGGTATACAGTTCATGATTTCATTTATATATAATCTGTATCCCAAATGAGATGGTATTCTACCTGCCGAGGTGTGAGGCTGCTCAAGAAGTCCCATGTCGAACAGCATTGCCATATCGTTGCGAATTGTTGCAGACGATACATTAATGTTTAGCAGCTCGGCTATTCTTTTTGAACCGACCGGCTCTGCTGTGTTAACGTATTGTTCAACGATGGTTCCAAGAATTTTCAGCTTTCGGCTGTCCAAATCCATGTTATCACCACCCTTAATGTCTTAGCACTCTACATCTCTGAGTGCTAAATATACTTTATCACCATTTTTTGCTGTTGTCAAGTAGGTTCATAAATTGTTTACAAGATTAATTGTATTTATTTTTAAGCTAAATATAAGTTGCTATGAATACACTTGATATGCTATAGTTTCTCTAATTAAATTATGCTTATAAAGGGATAGGAGAATTGAGATGTCTTATGAAATTTCCACATACTCTAAAATTAGAATAGACCCGTTCAAGCCGAAAAAGGAACTTATACTCCTAGAAGATATTGCTCATGCACTTTCACTGATTTGCCGAGCCAATGGGCATACAAAGCATTTTTACTCGGTTGGATTACACTCGGTAAATTGTGCGTTGGAAGCAGAGGAAAGAAAACTTACACAAAGAACCCAGCTTGCCTGTTTATTGCATGATGCAAGTGAAGCATATCTTTGTGATATAACCAGACCGGTTAAATGCCGTTTGCCAAACTACCTTGAAATTGAACTTGGTATGCAAAATATGGTGTGGGAAGCTTTTGGATTAAATTATCTTACAGGAGAAGAACAACTGATGGTAGATGAAATTGATGATGCTATGTTGTTTTATGAATTTGAAAGCTTAAAGGGTGAAAGATTGGACGGAATGACAGCTAAACTTTTGAGAGCACCGGATTTTGAATTTATAGATTTTGCAAAGGTGGAACAAAAATTCATAGCACTTGCTAATAGATTGATGATTAATTTATAATCAGCGTAAATTTAAAAGTTTGCCTTTTAAATAGGTACATTAAAAAAGATAATATATTTTTGCAACAATGTTCACAAAAAGCTCTTGATTTTTTTGCTGCAATGAGTTATCATATAAATATACTGGCACTCTAGATATGCGAGTGCTAACAAAATAATTACGAGGTGAAC